>DATBTN010000056.1 GCA_036559195.1 Candidatus Baltobacteraceae bacterium | reverse complement strand
CTTTGCCGGGTCCGTTCCCGTAGTAACCGATGTCGAACGGGTCGGGCCCGTCGCTTGCATAAATGCTGTGATAGAACGGATCGTCGTTCGGAAAGCGCACCGAACTCCCGGCGCCGATCACGATGACGTCGGGCATAAACGCCTTGTTGGTATTGCGAACTTCAACCGTCACCGCGGAGGGCGCCGGCGCCCCCGCGACCCAAACCGCCACCGCATCCCCGCGCCCGGAAAGCGTCGCCGCCGAACACTGCGCGGCCATAACCAGCGCAAGCACCGCAATCACCATCCCAATTCGAATCATACCGTCCCTATCGGCCCAACCACCCCCCCGCATTATCCCTCGTTTGTCATCCTGAGCCTGTCGAAGGACGGAGCCTGTCGAAGGACGCTCACCCTTCGCAGGTGGGGATTTCGGCTATGCGGGTGCGGGTGAGGGCGATCCAGACGCCGGCGATCACGAGGGCGGCGCCGATGAGTTCGCGCAAGCCGAACGCTTCGCCGCCGAAGACGATGCCCACGATCACCGCGAGCACCGGAATGATCAGCGCCGAAAGACCGACGATCCACGCCTCAATGCGCTGCAGCAGCCAAAGATTCAGGAAGAACGCGATCCCGCTGCCGAAAACGGCGAGATAAAGCACCGCACCGATCGAGCGGATGGCCAACGCGTGCGTCGCGTCGACGTGCTCGGTTGAGAAGCCGATGATCGACATCACGATGCCGGCGAGCAGCATGGCCGGCGGCAAGATCACGATCGGATCGACGTCCGAGTGCCGCTTCGCGTAAACGTTGGCGAAGCCGGAGGAGGCGGCGGCGGCGATCGCCGCGAGCGCGAACCATACCGAGCCCCGCGCGTCGCCCGAGAGCGAGATCGCGCCGACGCCGCAAAATGCCAGAAACGCCCCGACCCAGGTGCGGGGTGTCGTGCGCTCGCCGATCAAATAATGCCCGAAGGCAAACGTAAAAAACGGCAGTACGCCGAACAGGACGGCGACGAGCCCCGAACTCAAACGCGTCTCCGCCGTGTACGTCAACACGTAGTTGAGGCCGAAGAGGAAGATCGAGAGCACGACGATCAGCTTCCACGGCGTTTTGTGCAACGGCAGCACTTTGCGCCCGAAGCCCGCGATCGCGTAGAGCAAAAGCCCGGCTACGACGAAGCGCATTCCGGCGCCGGCGATCGGCGGCAGATACTGCAGCCCCACCTTGATCGCGAGCCACGTCGTGCCCCAGATCGAGCACATGAAGATATACGCGAGAACGATTCCCGTACGCGCGCTCATAGGCTCGTCACCGGAAACCGCCAGACGAGACACCCATCCAGCTGTCCGTCGCGTTCGAACCCGTTCTTGCGCAGCACGGCCATCGAGGCGTCATTATCCGGGCGCGTGGTGGCCGTGACCGTCGTCACGTCAGCGCGGGCGCGCGCCCACCCGAGCATGCCGGCCACGGCCTCAGTCATCACGCCGCGATTGCGAAACTCCGCGTACATACCGTAGCCGATCTCGATCTCGCCGCGGTCGTTGGGCGGCCCGCGAAAAATGACGTCGCCGACGGTTCGGTTCAGCTCGCGGTGGATGACGGTCCAGATCGTGTAGAAGAGCAGCTCGGAGTCCACGGCCGCGCGGGCCTTGGAGACGATCAAGTCCTCGAACGATTTGCGCGTCGCGGGCGACATGTCGCGCGAAACGCTCCCGACGCCGAGCGATTGCACGACCAGCGGGTTTTGATCCATGTATTGATCGAGCTGCTCCTTCGTGAGCGCCACGATGCGCAACCGCGCCGTTTCGACCACCGCCATTACATGCGGAAGACGCCGAACGCGGTGTTCGGCAACGGTGCGTGCGCGGCGGCGTCGAGACCCAGCGCGATGACTTTGCGCGTGTCGAGCGGGTCGATGATTCCATCGTCCCACATGCGAGCGGTCGAGTAGTAGGGGCTGCCTTCGCGATCGTATTTCTCGAGAATCGGCGCTTCGAAACGCGCCTTCTCCTCCGGCGACATCTCGCCTTTGACCGTCGAGAGAACGCTCGCGGCCTGCGGGCCGCCCATCACCGATATACGCGCGTTGGGCCACATCCAGAGCTGGCGCGGCGAATACGCGCGCCCGCACATGCCGTAATTGCCGGCGCCGAAACTGCCGCCGATCACGACCGTGAATTTGGGCACTTCGGCGCAGGCGACCGCGGTCACCAGCTTCGCGCCGTCCTTGGCGATGCCGCCGTTCTCGTACTCTTTACCGATCATGAACCCGGTGATGTTCTGCAAGAAGAGCAGCGGCGTTCCGCGCTGCACGCAGAGTTCGATGAAGTGTGCGCCCTTGAGGGCGCTCTCGCTAAAGAGGATGCCGTTGTTGGCAACGATGCCGATGGGGTGCCCCTCGATGCGCGCGAAGCCGCAGACCAGCGTCGTGCCGTAGCGCGCTTTGAATTCGTGGAACTCCGAGGCGTCGACGATACGCGCGATCACTTCACGCACGTCGTAGCCAATTCGCGCGTCCGACGGAATGATGCCGTAGATCTCGCGCGGGTCGTACTTGGGCGGGCGCGATTCGATCGCGTCCCACTGCAGCGGGTTCTCGCGATGCAGGTTCGAGACGATCGAACGCACGATCGCGAGCGCGTGCAGGTCGTCGTTGGCGAAATGATCGGCCACGCCCGAGATGCGCGTGTGCACGTCGGCGCCGCCCAACTCTTCGGCGGTGACGATCTCGCCGGTCGCCGCCTTGACCAGCGGCGGACCGCCGAGAAAGATCGTGCCGGTCCCCTTAACGATCACGGTCTCGTCGGACATCGCGGGCACGTACGCGCCGCCTGCGGTGCACGAACCCATGACCGCCGCGATCTGCGGAATCTTTTTACCCGACATGCGCGCTTGGTTGTAGAAGATGCGTCCGAAGTGCTCGCGATCGGGAAAGACCTCGGCTTGCAGCGGCAAGAACGCGCCGCCCGAATCGACGAGATAGATGCACGGCAGGTGGTTCTGCTCGGCGATCTCTTGCGCGCGCAGATGTTTCTTGACCGTCATCGGATAGTAGGTGCCGCCCTTAACCGTGGCGTCGTTGGCAACGATCACGCAGAGCTGGCCTTCAACGACGCCGATGCCGGTGAGCACGCCCGCCGCGGGTGACCCGTCGTCGTACATGCCGTTGGCGGCGAGCGCGGAAAATTCGAGAAAGTCGGCCCCCGGATCGACGAGCCGATCGACGCGCTCGCGAGCCGTGAGCTTGCCCCGCTTTCGGTGCTTGGCCGTGGCGGCTTCGCCGCCGCCGGCGCGGGTCGCGCTCAGCCGATCGCGCAACTCGGCCACCAGGCCGTCCATTCGTTCGAAGTTCGTCCGGTAGACATCGCTGCCGCGATCCAGGCGGGTCTCCAATTCACTCATCGCCGCGGCGTTTTCGTTGCCCGGGCGGCTTTGTCCGGTCGCGTGCGACCCGGCCGTTAATCCCGCCTTAAGCGAAAGCCACGCTTGGCTGAACGTGCGGTTAGATATTGGGCCCGCTAGGACGCAAGTGGACGAGAGTTCGTTACACTACTACTATGAGCGCAGCAAGCACGTCATCGACGCATACCGATATCGCCGGGATCGATCGTCCGCCGGGCGTCCTCGA
>DATBTN010000055.1 GCA_036559195.1 Candidatus Baltobacteraceae bacterium | reverse complement strand
CGCCGCCTAAGTCGAGCGTTTGCCCGTTGGAAAGCATCGTCGTTTCCCCGTATTGCGAGACCGTTGCGTTGCCGGCATTATCGAGGCCGACTTGCGTCGCGCCGCCGTTGGTCGCGATCGTCGCGCTCTGGTTGAAGGTGATGCCGTTCGCGCCCGGCGCCGTGGCCTGCGTCGCGATCTGAAACCCGCCGGCGAAGGAATCGGAATCGAGCAGGTCGCTTTGACTCTGCATATTATCCACGCGCGCCGTCTGCTGCGCGCCGGCGCTCGTCGTGCCGCTGAAGGCCAGGTGCGGATCGCCGGTCGAACTGCCGGTTGCGGACGCATAGTTCGCGCTCCCGAAGACGCCGCCGATCATCTGCACGATCTCGCCGAGAATCGATTGCAGCTGCGAGAGTATTCCGTCCCAGCCCGTAGGCGGCGGCGTCCCGGCCGCATTTGAGGAATCCGGTCGCGCCAGCGCGCCGACCGTGTCGCCGCGCGGGATAGGATTGCCGAAATCCAACGGGCTGCCGCCGGGCGCGGCCGGCGACGAGCCGTCGTCGCCGCCCGAAATTCCGCGAAACCCGCCGATAATCAAATGGTCGCCCTGTCGTTCTACGTTCATGTGCTCCTCCCGATGTTCGAGGATCACTCACGCGCAAGGCGCCGGATGGAAAGGGGGCCGGCACGCAGAACCGGCCGCGCTATGAGCGATTCGCAACTGACCAGCCTCGCACGCCTCTCCGACCGTTTGACTACGCTCAAGGAGCGTCTTTGACTATGCGGGCAAATCCCGCAGCATAAGCGAGCTGGATCGGCGTTCCCGCACCGACTCGTTTTGGAACGATGCGGAGGCGGCGCAACGCACGATGAAGCAGCTCTCGGAGCTGCGCACCGACGTCGATAAGATGGATGCGATCGCGCGTGCGCTGAGCGATTCACGCGAACTGCTCGAACTGTTTCCCGACGACGCCGCTGCCTCGACCGACGTCGATGCGAATACGGCGGCCGCCGAACGGAACATCGACGAGTTGGAGATGGCGGCGAACTTCGACGGCGAGTTCGATGGGCACGGCGCGATCGTTAGCGTGTTTGCCGGCGCCGGCGGCGTCGATGCGGCCGACTGGACGCAGATGCTCGCGCGCATGTACCTGCGGTGGGCCGAAACCAAAGGCTACTCGACTCAAGTCGTCGACGAATCGCCAGCCGAAGAAGCGGGTCTCAAATCGATCACGTTCTTCCTGCGCGGGCGCAACGCGTACGGTATGATGGAGAGCGAGCGCGGCGTGCATCGCCTCGTGCGCATATCGCCGTTCGATGCAGCGCATCGCCGGCACACGTCGTTTGCGGCGGTCGACGTCATTCCGGAGATCGAGGCCGACGAGAAGGTCGATATCGAAATTCGTCCCGACGACCTGCGTTTCGAAACGTTTAAATCCGGGGGCGCCGGCGGTCAATACGTCAATAAGACCGAGTCTGCGGTGCGCGTGATCCACATACCGACCAATACGATCGTCGCCTCGCAGCAAGAACGCTCGCAGGCGCAGAACCGCGAAGTCGCCATGGGCATTCTGCGCGCGAAGCTGCGGCAGCGCGAGATCGAGATGCGCGATGCGAAGCTTTCGGAATTACGCGGCGAGCGCAGCGCGAACGAGTGGGGTTCGCAGATTCGATCGTACGTGCTCAATCCGTATCAACTCGTTAAGGATCATCGCACGAACGTCGAAACGGGAAATACCGACGCGGTGCTCGGCGGCGAGATCGACGGGTTCATTTGGCCGTACCTGCAGCAGCGGCGTACGTTGGCGCGAGCGCAAGGGTAGATGCGGGATCGATCGCTGCGCGATGCGGTCCCGTGGGGTCTGGCCGCGCTGTACGCGGTCGCGCTGTTCGCTCTAGGCCTCGTCCGGTACGACGCGCACCGCAACTTCGTCGATCTCGGCATCTTCGCGCAAACCGCGAGCGGCGCGTTCGGCTGCTTCTGCAATTCGATCGAAGGAAGCCATTGGGCGTTTCACTTTTCGCCGATTCTCTATCTTGCCGGCGCGCTGATGCTGGTGTGGAAATCAGCACTCGCACTCGTCGCGCTCCAAGCGGTGGCGGGGGCGCTTGCGATTCCACCGATTTACGGCCTCGTCGCTCGCCGCACCGAGCGCAGCACGGCGCGCCTCGTCGCGCTGGTGGCGTTTCTCTATCCGCCGCTCGCCGGCCTAATCTTCAACGACTTCCACGAAAACGGCTTCGCACCGGCGGCCGTCGCCTGGATGCTATGGGCGTTCGACGGCGGCTTCACGATCGCGACGCTGACGGCGGCCGCCGTACTATTGGCGGTTAAAGAAGATCAAGCGCTCTTTCTCACGATCGCGGGTGCACTCGGCGCGTGGCGTTTTCGGGGCACGACTCCGGGGCGCGTGGCGGCCGTCATCGGCGGAGTGAGCATCTGCGTCTTCGCGTATTTCTTTCGGCATATCCAGCCGTACGCCGCAGTCGTCGCGCACTGGGCGCCAACGCGCTTTTACGATTGGACCGGCGCCGACGTGCACGCGCTAATTCACGGCGGCTTGCTGGACCGAGCGGGCTTTATCGTGCTCGCATTCCTGCCGCTGCTCTTCCTTCCGTTTCGATCCCGCGTAGCGTGGCTTGCAATCGCGCCGCTAGCCGAAGTGCTGTTCTCGCGCATGCCGACGACCTACACGATCGGTTCGCACTATGCCGGCGCCTGGGCGGGCTACGCTTTGGTCGCGTTCGCGTACGCGTTGCGGAGGATCCCCATTCGACGCGCACACACGCTGCTCTATTGGTGCATCGCGCTTTGCGCGCTGGAGTTTGCGGTCGCCAATCCGCTGCATCCGAAACTGACGCTGCACGCGCGCACGCAAGCCGACGTCGCGCTCGACGCATTTCTCGCGACACTCCCGCCGAATGCGGATCTCGCGACCCAAGAAGAGGCCTTCACCCATCTCGCGGCCACCGACCCGCGCGCGACGCTGCTGCCCGAGTCGAGCGACGGGCGCATCGCGAGTTGTACGATCCTCGTCGATGCCGATTTCCCAAACTCGCCGCGGTTGGTGGAGTCCGCGCCGCTCGTCGCGCGCTTAGTCTCCGCCGGAAAATATCGCATCGAGCGGCGCGCCGGCGCGATCACCCTGTATAGATCCGCCGCCTGCCGCTGAGGAGATCGCCCACGGCGTCCGCCGCGACGGTCGGCCAAGCGCCGTCCATGGCAACGATGCGATGCGGCGCCGCCCACGGCGCCCAGCGCGCGCTCTGCAGCCGGAATTCGGGCGTTGCCGCAAAGAGCGCCACGGTGGGCGTGCCGGTCATGCCCGCAACGTGGAGCGCGCCGGAGTCGGGAGCGACCACGACGCGCGCGGCGGCGATCGCCGCCTTCCACGGCGGCAACGCGGTGAAACGCTCGACGGGGATGCCGGTTGCCGCCGAAAAGCGGTCGGCGTAGGGACTTTCGCGCGCGGCCGCAATCGCGCGCAAACCGTGGCGAGCCGCGATCCGCGCGGCGAGATCCGTTAGGCCGGAGAGCGGCGCGCCGAGTCGTTCCCATTTATCGGTAACCTGTAGCACGACGCGCGAGTCCGCCGGAGGGTCCGACTCGATCACGAGCGGACGCAACACGCGCGGGTCGCGCGACGGCTCCGCAACGGGCCCGAGAATCGAGCGCCCGAGCTCGTAGAGGACGGCGGCTTCGTGCGGCGCGCGTGCGTCGAGACCGGCGGTGCGCCGCACGGTCCGGGTGCAGATTCTTCGAACCCAGAGGGTTTTCAGCGGCTTACCCCAGCCGTTGTCGAAGCCGATGCGCACGGGGATACGGGCGGCGGCGGCGAGTTTGTACCCGCGCGGGTCTTCGGTCGCCACCAGCGCATGGGTGTAACCGAACGCGGCAATCGCGCGGGCGCCGTCCTCAACGTGAATGCGGTCGAACGCCCCCGGGGCGAAAACCTGCGCGTTGACCGTCCGCAGGACGATGCCGACGCCGCAACCGCGCGCGCGCAGGGCGGCGACCAGCGGCGTTAACGCGAGCGCATCGCCGATGGCATCGAGGCGGACGATCAGAACCGACGGTGAAGTATCCGGCATGCTGTTCTTCCGCGTACCGTGCGCGGCCGTCGCGCGCGAAGCCTTTTTCTAGACGATGGTTGCGAAGGATGCGGTCGTTACGATCGACCGCGTAGAAGGGTTCGCGGTCTTGCGATCGCTGGGTTACGTTTCGGGCACGGCGACGCGCCCGCAAAACATGCTGCGCGCCACCTTCCGAAGCATCGGGGCCTTCATCGGTCTCGCACCGTTCGAGTATCTAACCGAGGCCGAGCGCGCGCGCGAAGAAGCCGTCGATCAACTTCGCACCAAAGCCGACGAGCTCGAGGCGAATGCCGTGATCGACTTACAGTTCCATGCAAGCGAAGAACCCGACGGCACGACGCGCGTCCTCGCCTACGGCAAAGCCGTCGTCCTCCTGCGCGCGCACAAGGCCGATGCGGAAACGAAGCGCGTATCGTGATAACCGGACGCGATCCGACACCTGCGGAGTTGGCGAAACAGATGCGGACCTGGCGCAGCCAGAGCGTGTGGAACGGTGGTTTGAGTGTGCTGTGGTTCGCCATCGGAATCGCTCAACTCAGAAGCGGTGGACCGACGGACTTTTGGTTTGGGTGGTGGGCAATCAGCCTTGCAATTGTGGCAGCCCTCGGCGCGATCGTTCATCTGCGCAGAGCGAATCGGTACCAGCGGCAATTGGAATCGATCGCTCATGACTCTTGAGTCGCGCGCCAGTCGCGAGCGGACGCTTGCGCGATGCGCGTCGGTCGCGGCCGCTTGCCGCAAGTGTGCCATCGGTTCGCTACGACGTAACAACGTGTATGGGGAAGGCGATCCGTGCGCGCGCCTGATGCTCGTGGGCGAAGGTCCCGGCGAAACCGAAGACTTGCTCGGCCGGCCGTTCGTGGGCCGCGCGGGCGAACTGCTGGAGAAGATGCTCGCGGCAATCGGGCTCGCACGCGAAGACGTGTACATCTGCAACACCGTGAAATGCCGTCCCACGTTCGACGACGGCACGAAACTGCGCAATCGCGCCCCCGAACCGCAGGAGATGGCGAATTGCCGCCCTTTCCTCGACGAGCAAATCGAGATCGTTCGCCCCGACGTCATCCTGGCGCTCGGCGCGCCGGCCGCAAAGACGTTTCTCGGCAAGGACTTCGCCATCACGAAGGGGCGCGGCCAATGGTACGCCGGGCCGCACGAGATCCCGTTAATGGTGACGTTTCATCCCGCCTACGTGCTGCGGCAGGGCGGCATGGCGCTCACCGAGACCAAGCGCAACGTCTGGGCGGACCTCAAAGCCACCCGCGCCCGCCTCGACGAATCGGCACGCCCTCACCTCCTGAGTTCCGACGCGCCCGAGGAGACCGCGCAGGCCTCGCTCTTCGATAGCAAGGATTCGCTCGCTCCAGGCTAGGTTCCGAACAAATTCGGCTGAGCGGAAAGCCGGAGGTGTGATATACTTCCGGCCGTGACCCGCGACGCTCAATCCATCTGGTTTACCGATAAAGTCCGCCGCGCCGGCTTCGCCGACGTCGAGGCTTTTTCGGCGCACTTCGGCCTCAAGCCGTTCCGCCTCAAGCAGATCTATCGGGCGGCGACCAAAGAACTCGTGGGCGACGTGGGCGACGTCACAACGCTTCCTAAGGAGTTGCGCACCGAACTGGTTGCCAACGGCTTCGCGTTCGATGCGGCTTCGCCGGTCGTGATCCAGCGCAGCGTCGACAAACAGACGAGCAAGGGGCTTTTCCGACTCGCGGACGGCGCCGAGGTCGAGGCCGTGCTCATGGAACACTACGGCGATCGCACTACGGTCTGCATCTCGAGCCAAGCCGGTTGCGCGTTTGCCTGTGCGTTCTGCTCGACGGGTCAGGCCGGATTTACTCGCCAACTCGAACCGACCGAGATCTTCGATCAAGCGCGCCATTTCGCGCGCGAACTTGCCGAACGCGGCAAGCGCATCACCAATATCGTCTTCATGGGCATGGGCGAACCGTTCCACAACTACGACGCGGTCATGGCCGCGGTCGCGCTGCTCAACGACGCGCACGGCTTCGGTCTCGGTCATCGTCACATCACGATCTCGACGGTCGGATTGGTCGATCGGATCGATCAGTTCGCGGATGAAGGGCTGCAAGTTAATCTGGCGATCTCGCTGCACGCGCCCAGCGACGACGTGCGCAACAGCATCATGCCGGTCAACAGGCGTTTCAGCACGGGCGACCTTTTGGGCGCCTGCGAGCGCTACGTCGCGAAGACCAATCGCAAGGTATTCTTCGAATACGTGATGCTCGAAGGCGTCAACGATCGCGAAGAAGACGCACGCGAACTCGCGCGCATCATGGCCGGCCACTTGTATCACGTGAATCTCATTCCGTATAACACGACGCCGGACGGTGCGTTCGCCGGCACCGAACACGAAGGCATCTGGCGTTTCGCCGCGATCCTCGACGCCGCTGGCGTGGCCACAACCGTCCGCCAAAACATGGGCCGCGACATCGCCGCCGCCTGCGGCCAATTGCGCGCAGAAACGCAGCCTAAAGCGCACAAAATCACTACGACCGTATAGTCCCGAGCCTTATGGCCCGGGCCGTGGGCCTAACGGTTCATGCATAGCCGTTGGCGGGTGCACAGCAGCGCACCATCGAACCCACAGTTCTCCAAAAAAGGAGACCTGGCTCGCGTTTATGAGCAAAGGAGTTTGACACGATGAAGACTCGTTTGTCTATCCTTACCGCGCTATTTCTTGCAGCCGCTGCGAGCGCAGCAATCGCTGCGGGCACGGCAGCTCCCGTGATTCTCACCCCCAACAACATGCATTGGATAGCCGCGACCGGCCCAGCCAAAGGCAGTTGGAATGCGGTCCTGACCGGGAATCCCGGCAAATCCGACACTTCAATTATCCGGGTTAAAATGTCGGACGGGTATACCAATCAGCCGCACTATCATGCTCATCCAGAATATATAACCGTCATTGAGGGATCTCTGTTATTCGGAACTGGGGACTCTATCGATAAATCCAAGGCAAAGACGATTCCCGCGGGGTCGTTTATCCTTGTCCCGGCCGGCGTACATCACTGGTCGATGGCCAAAGGGACGACGATCGAACAAGTTGGCGGTGAAGGCCCGCTGACCAACATTCCGATCAAGCATAGAGCGATGTAATCACGACGAATATTGCATAACGGAAGCGCCGCTCAACACTGAGCGACGCTTCCGTTGCAGAAATGATCGCGTTCGACTGGTCCGCTTAGTTGCGGCCAGCTGCGCGGAAGCGCAACCGAAGGCGCACAAAGCCCTTATCTGAAACGTCGAACCGTCGATGACGGTAGAGATTATGTAGCGTGCGTCTTTGACACGTGCACACTTGGGTTTGCGTTGGGCGTAAAAGTGAAAGCACTGTAGAGCTCCAGCCGCTACGATTCACCGTTGCGAAGTCCAGCAGATGCCAAGTACTGTCAGAAGTACGACTCGTGACGCCTACTTGCGGGCAACTCAGGGCCGACACGCAGCCGAAAGCGCAAACCCCCGTCCTTTCATCCTAAGCCCGAGCGCGTCGAGCCGTTTCGACATATATGGGAGCCGCTCTGTCGTGGGTTTCGGGTGCTCGCGGGGATCGCGTATTGGACCAATACGGCTACAACCTTCGTGCTCCCCGCCACTGACGAATCCGTTCCTCGACAATGTTGCGTTCATCGTTTTGGTTGGCGAAGCCGCGCTGACCATCTGGCTGATTGTCTTCGGCGAAGCCCGCTTAAGCGCCCCCGATTCGCAGCGTTCGACAAGCTCATCCTTCGACAAGCTCAGGATGACAAAGGAACGCACCAATGTCATCCTGAGTCTGTCGAAGGATGAGCTTCTCGAAGGGGCGGACCCGCAGCCGAAGGCGTGAAAAACTGTCGTGTGAAAACGAGGCGCCGCATTACTGCAACGCCTCGCGCGTTTCGATGTGTCCCGAAGGTCTGATACATGACCGACGATAGCACATCTCCGACGACTGCACAACGCTCGGCGAACGTCGCGGCTGGAGCGCCCAGCAGATTCAACCGTAGGTGAAATAGCTCTCGTTTCAGAACGCGACGGTGGAGGCTAGCCACAATGAGTAACAACGTCCCTGAAGGGTGGCACACCATCACGCCGAGGCTGGTTGTTCGCGATCCGGCAAAGCAGGTGCGATTTTTGACCGACGCTTTTGATGCGACCGGAGAATATCGCTCGGACGTGCCGACCGTAATGAAAATCGGCGATTCGATTGTGATGATTAGCACTGGTGGCGGCCTGCGAGAACCAAAGCCCGCTTTTTTATATCTCTATGTCGATGATACCGATGTAAGCTATCGCCGCGCGCTTCAGGCAGGTGCGGTATCGATCGAGGAACCCGCAGAAACCCCGTACGGAGACCGTCGCGCGATGGTTACCGATCCGTGCGGTAACGATTGGCAGATCGCGACGTATGCCGGAGCGAAGTCGCGGCACTAACGAGCCTGGCGAAGCCGCGAGCTCGCCGTCCCGTCCTTCGACAAGCTCATCCTTCGACAAGCTCAGGATGACAAGGGGGCGCACGATGACAAAGGGCGCACGATGACAAGGGGGCGCACGATGACAAAGGGGCGCACGATGACAAAGGAGTGCGTGCCCCTGTCATCCTGAGCTTGTCGAAGGACGAGCTTGTCGAAGGGCGGGTGGATATGACGGTTCGCATCCACTGCATCTCGTCATCGATTAGGGGGTGAAGACTATGAATACGGCGGTGAAGGCGTTTGAAGGCGCGGCCGTTCTTGCGGCGCTGCTCTTTGCCGGGCGGTCGCTCCGGCTCGCGAGCGGTGCGAACGATCGCATTGCGGCGCTCGAACCGGTGGAGGATCTACCGCTGCTTTCGATCGTCGTGCCGGCTCGCGATGAGGCGCGCTCGATCGAACGCTGCGTCCAATCGCTTCTGGCGCAACGATATCCGCGTTTTGAAGTGATCGTCGTCGACGACGAATCGAGCGATGCGACGCCGGAGATACTCGCGCGGCTCGCCGAACATGACCGGCGCTTGCGCGTTACCCGCGGGGAACCGCTGCCGGACGGATGGGTCGGCAAGCCGTGGGCGCTTCATCAAGGCGCGTCGATCGCCCGCGGCGAGTGGCTGCTGTTCACCGATGCCGACACGTTTCACGAACCGCTGGCCGCGGCTTCGTCGGTACGATACGCGCTCGAGCGCCAGCTCGACGCCTTGAGTCTGCTCACTACTCAAGAGCTTGGCACGCTGGCCGAACGCGCGCTGCTGCCGAGCATTCTTTGGACTATTGCCTTTGCGATCGGACCGTTCGACGCGATGAACGACCCGCGCAAAATCGACGTCGCACTCTTCAACGGTCAATTCATTCTAATGCGTGCCGCCGCTCACGCCGCGATCGGTGGCCACCGCGCCGTCGCCGGCGAGATCGCCGAGGATTACGAACTCGCGCGGTTGATGAAGCGCGACGGCCGTTTTCGGATCATGCTCGCCGGAGCGAACGATCTCGTGCGCACGCGCATGTACCGGAGCGCCCGCGAGATCTGGAACGGATTTACGAAGAACATGTATTTGGGCGCGCGCGGCAATCGCATCGCGTTGGTCGGTGGGTTGGCCGGATTGGCATGCGTATCGCCGCTCCCCGAACTGCTCGCCGTTCGGGCTCTCGCGCGCGGACGCCGCCGGCAGGCGGCGCTGATGATCGCAGCGATCGCCTTGACGACCGGCGCGGCCGAAATCGGTATGCGCCGCTCGGGCTTTCGCGCCGGCTCGGGTCTGTGGCTTCCGCTCGGACTCGCGACGACCGTCGCAATCGTCCTCAACTCCACCCGTCGCTACGCCGGAGGCCGCGGAGTCAGTTGGCGCGGACGGCTCTATCGCGGCGGAACTCGCTAGCAGGCTCGCCGCCGAACCGGCCGAAAACGAGGCCTTCTATGACGGCGATTCCCGAACAACGCGTAAGTATGGAAGAGATCACGGCGCTTGCGAAGCGGCGTGGGTTCATATTTCAATCCAGCGAGATCTACGGCGGCATCGGCGGCTTCTACGATTACGGCCCGCTCGGCGCCGTGCTCAAGCGAAACGTGAAAGACGCATGGTGGCGCGAAAACGTCGAACTGCGCGACGACGTGGTAGCCTTCGATTCGTCGATCATCATGCATCCGCTCACCTGGAAAGCCTCCGGTCATATCGACGAGTTCCACGATAAACTCGTCGACTGCAAGATTTGCAAGCATCGTTTCCGTTACGATCATCTGCCCAATCACGAGCAGTGCCCCGATTGCGGGAGCAAAAATTCGTTTACCGAACCGCGCAATTTCAGTTTGATGATGAAGACGCAGGTCGGGCCGATGGAGGATACGGCTTCGGCGGCGTATCTGCGCCCGGAGACGGCGCAAGGCATCTTCGTAAACTTCAAAAACGTCTATCAGACGGCGCGTAAGAAGCCGCCGTTCGGCATCGCTCAGATCGGAAAATCGTTTCGCAACGAGATTACGCCGGGTAACTTCACGTTTCGCGTGCGCGAATTCGAGCAAGCCGAGCTAGAATATTTCGTCCCCGACGACGGCAAGGACCTCGAGATCTTCGGGCAGTGGGTCGAACGCCGCAAACAGTGGTACGCCGACTACGGTATAAAGCCCGACCGCCTGCGCTTCTACGAGTTGGGTGCCGACGAGCGCCCGCACTACGCGAGGGCCGGCATCGACGTCGAATACCTCTTTCCGTGGGGCTGGGGCGAACTCGAGTCGATCGCGCACCGAGGAACCTACGATCTCGACGCGCACATGAAACTTTCGGGGAAGGACTTGCGCTTCTTCGACGAGGCGAGCAAGTCGCATTACACGCCGCTATTGATCGAAAGCTCGGCCGGGATGGACCGGACGACGCTTACGATGCTCGTCGACGCCTACGAGAAAGAGAAGAGCGTCGATCCCAACGGCAAGGAGACGGAGCGCGTCGTGCTCCGCTTTCATCCCAAGATCGCGCCCGTTCAAGCCGCCATCTTTTCGCTCGCGCGCAACAAGCCCGAACTGGTCGAACGCGCCCGGGGAATCGAAACTTCTTTGCGCAAGACGTTTCGAACGCAGTATGACGAGGGAAATATCGGACAGCTCTATCGTCGCCAGGACGAGATCGGCACGCCTTTGTGCATGACCGTTGATTACGATTCGCTCGAGGACCAGAAGGTGACGGTTCGCGAGCGGGATTCGATGAGGCAGGAACGTGTTGCAATCGATCAACTCGACCGCTACCTCCGGGAGCGGCTCTAACCCGATCAAGTACGTCTACTTCTTCGAGGAAGGCAGCGCGAAAATGCGCGATCTCCTCGGCGGAAAGGGCGCGGGGCTGGCCGAGATGACCGCGGCGGGCCTTCCGGTGCCGCATGGGTTCACGATTACGACGGAGGCGTGCCTCCGTTTCTTTGAATCCGGCGGAACGTATCCCGACGGGCTGGACGCGCAGATCGAACGCGCCATGCGCGAACTCGAGCGGCGCGCCGGCAAGACGTTCGGCAACGTTGACGATCCGCTGCTGGTCTCCGTTCGCAGCGGCGCGCGCAGTTCGATGCCCGGCATGATGGACACGATCCTCAATTTGGGTCTCAACGATTCCACGGTCGAGGGTCTCGCTCGCCTTACCGGCAACGAGCGCTTCGCCTGGGACGCATATCGCCGTTTCATCACGATGTTTTCAACGGTCGTGCTCGCCATTCCAAAGGAACACTTTGAGGAGAAGATCGAGGCGCGTAAGGCCGAGCTCGGCGTCGAGAGCGATCCGGAGATCGACGCGGCGAGTTGGCGCGGGCTCGTCGATGAATTTAAGGCCGTCGTATCGGAACGTTCCGGACGCTCGTTTCCGCAGGACGTGCGCGAGCAGCTCGATCTCGCGATTCGCGCCGTCTTCGACTCCTGGAACTCTAAACGCGCGATCGACTACCGCCGGTTCAACAAGATCCCCGACGATTGGGGTACGGCGGTCAATATCGTGTCGATGGTCTTCGGCAACATGGGTGACGATTCGGGCACCGGCGTCGCGTTCACGCGCGACCCGAATACCGGCGAAAAGACGCTTTTCGGTGAGTATCTGCGCAACGCACAAGGGGAAGACGTCGTTGCGGGAATTCGCACGCCTGAGAAAATCTCGGACCTGCAGCGAACCCAACCCGAAGTTTACAAGCAATTCGTGGAAATCGCGGGCAAACTCGAACGGCACTATCGCGACGTTCAGGATTTGGAGTTTACCGTCGAGCGGGGAACGCTCTACATGCTCCAGACGCGCAACGCGAAACGAAGCGCGGAAGCTGCCGTCAAGATTGCGATCGATCTGGTCGCCGAAGGCTTGATCGATCGGCGGGAGGCGCTCGCACGGGTGAACGCGCAGTCGCTCGACCAACTCTTCCACGCGCGCATCGATGCGAGTCAAGCGTTTACCGTTATCTGTACGGGGCTCAACGCGTCGCCGGGGGCGGCCGCGGGCCAAATCGTCTTCGATGCGGATACCGCCAAAGAATGGGGAGAGAGCGGCAAAGACGTTCTGCTCGTTCGCGTGGAGACGACCCCCGACGACGTTCACGGAATGATCGCGGCGCGCGGTATCCTCACCGCCAAGGGCGGCGCCACGTCGCACGCCGCAGTCGTGGCGCGCGGGATGGGCAAACCGTGCGTCGCCGGCTGCGATGCCTTAACGATCGACCGGCGCGGCAAGACCGTCGCGATCGGCGCGTCGACGTTTGCGCAGGGCGACTGGCTCACGATCGACGGAACGACCGGAAACGTGATCGCCGGCAAGCTCGCGTTGATCGATCCACCGTCGAAACTGCCCGACTGGCTCGCAACGTACTTATCGTGGGCCGATGACGAGCGCCGCCTCGACGTGTGGGCCAATGCCGACACGCCCGCCGACGCGCGCAAGGCCCGCGAACTCGGTGCCGCCGGTATCGGGCTCTGCCGTACCGAGCACATGTTCATGCAGCAGGACCGCTTGCCGGTCGTACAGGCGATGATTCTCTCCGACACGCCGCAAGCGCGAGCGACCGCCCTTGCGAAGCTGCTGCCGTTCCAACGCGAAGATTTTCTCGGTATCCTCGAGGCGATGCAGGGGTATCCGGTGACGATCCGGCTGCTCGACCCGCCGCTGCACGAATTCTTGCCGTCACTCGAGACGCTTTTAGTCGAGACCACCGAACTGCGCGTGCGCGAGGGCGAGGACTCCGAATCCTACCGGGAGCGTGCGGCGGTGCTCAAGCGCGTGCAGCAATTGCACGAGCAGAACCCGATGCTTGGCTTACGCGTCTGCCGTCTCGGCATCGTCTATCCCGAGATTTACGCCATGCAGGTTCGCGCCGTCTTCGAAGCCGCTTGCGAACTGCTCGAGCGGGGCCTCGACGTACGGCCGGAGATCATGATTCCCGGCGTCGGCACGTCCGAAGAGATGCGTTTTACCGCCGAGGCCGCACGCACGACCGCCGATGCGGTATTGGCGGAGCGCGGCGCGACCCTCGCGTATCACGTCGGAACGATGATCGAGTTGCCGCGCGCGTGCGTGGTTGCCGACGAGATCGCCGCTCACGCAGAGTTCTTCTCCTTCGGCACCAACGACTTAACACAAACCACCTATGGGTATAGCCGCGACGACGCCGAGGCGTCGTTCATTCCACAGTATCTGCGCCTGAAGATCCTCAAGGACGATCCGTTTCAGGTGCTGGATCGTCGCGGCGTCGGCGCGCTTATGGAAGAAGCGGTGCGCCGCGGGAGGGGAGCGCGCGCCGATCTCAAGATCGGCATTTGCGGCGAACACGGCGGCGAGCCCTCGAGCGTTGCGTTCTGTCACGGCCTCGGGCTCGAGTACGTATCGTGCTCGCCGTATCGCGTCCCGATCGCCCGTTTGGCGGCGGCGCAGGCCGCGATCGGCGCGCTCGAATAACGCGAATATGAAGATAAGCTGAAACGCGGCTTAGATCGAGGTTAAAGATACGGGGTTGCGTCAATGTGGCGGAACCCCATTTCTTTTTGCTAGCGTTCTTGTGAATAGTTCTCACTATTGCAAAGGAGTAATGCATGAATATCAAGGCACTTCTCGGCACGGGCATACTCGCCGGCGCGTTAGCGATCGGATCGATTGCAAGCTCGGCGGCGCAGACGATCCCGTCGGCGCCGAATACGGGCGCCCATACGATGTATCAACGCGGCGAGCGAGGCAGCGCGGCAAACCTGCTGCGCGAACGCCGTCGCCTCGAAGTTGTGATCGATCGCCTCTCCCACGACCAGCACGATTACGGCGGCCACCGCGTCGCTGCGATCTCGCTGCTCCAGCAAGCCCGAGCGCAACTCGATCAAGCGATCGAATACGACCGCACGCACCCCAACCACTAACCACAAGCGCGCCCCATCCTTCGACAGGCTCCGTCCTTCGACAGGCTCCGTCCTTCGACAGGCTCAGGATGACAAGTGGTAGCTCTCCCCTTTTTTTGTCATCCTGAGCTTGTCGAAGGACGGGAGCCTGTCGAACGACGAGCGTTACTTCATCTTGTGCTTTGCGTGTTTGGCGTTGTCTTTGATGTCGGCGACGGCATCCCAGGCGGCGTTGCGGACGCCGGGCTCCGAGTCGGTCGTTTCGATCGTCGAAAGCGCCGGAACGGCGGCGGCGTCCCAGTCCCAGGTCGTCGTAGCGCCGGTCGTCGTATGCGATTTCAGATGACCGTTGGCAGTGACGGTCCAGCCCTTTTGAACCGTTACGATCGTTTCGACAGGCGTCTTTTGATTCGGCTCGTCCCACGTTGGAAACCAGCGGCGATTGTCTTCCGCTTCGCCCTGCGACCAGATTTCGGGCTGTAGATGCGGATAATACTTGTCCGGCCGGATGAAGTAGATGCCGCGCACGGGCCGCGCCGTATACGTGGCGACGATCGCAAGCTTGTCGCCCGTTTTGGCCGGTTGCGCCAGTCCACGGAAAGACGATCGGCTCGCACGTGGTACGGCGCCGGAACGCCGTTTACGGTTACGCTCGAATAGTTCAGTCCGACGCTGTCGAACGCGAGGCTGCGCAGCCCGGCGAATGCAAAAACGAATGCAGCGAAAGCGCAAGCGCGCACGATGCTCTTCATCTGCGAATCTTGCGCTCGCTCGGGCGCAATCCTTTCAGGGCGCCGCAGCGCGCCAGGTTATTGGCACCGGGCGACGATGTCGCGGCAGATCCGGCGCGCTTGTGCGACGTCGGCCCGGGAGCGTTCGACGAAGAGTTTGCGCCAGTGGGCCTTGCCCGAAAGCTTCGCGATCAGGTCTGACGCGACGCGGGCGTCGACGATTCCCCCGCTGCTCGAACTCACCCAAACCGTGCGGCGATCGTCGTCGGCTTGCAACGGCAAGCGGTGGAGCACCTGGGACTGCTCGTCGCCCCACACGGCGTCGCCGAAGGCCGCCCGCAATGCGGTCTCGCAGGCCTCATAGGCGCGCAGATCCGCCTCGGCGTTAAACTCGGCGGCGACGGCGTAAACGCGGACGCGCTCGCGCAACGCGCGGGCGTTCTCGGAAGGCGAATCGCGCAATTCGTTGAGCACGCGGAAATCGTCCCAGCGCAAGAACTCATCGATCGGGTCGAGGGCGTGCGGGTCGGGCCACAGCTCGCGTAAAACGCGCTGCAGGATGCGCTCGAACATTCGAGTCGTGTGGTGGAAGTAGACCGAGGCAAACATCATGTAGCGGGCCAGGACGAACGATTCGAGGGCCACCACGCCGCGATGATCGATCCCCATCACGAGCCGTCCGTCGACCTCGAAAAGGCGCAGCGAACCGACGAGCTGGTCGGAGTCGTACCGGCCGTTCGCGACGCCGGTAAAGTACGCGTCGCGCAGTAAGTAATCCATGCGATCCGCATCGAGGTTCGGACCGCTCACGATCTCGCTCAACACCGGGTAGCGGCTCTCGGCCGAACCGAGTATCAACCCGAGGACGTCGTTTGAGTCCACGTCGAGATCGGTCAGGTGCGCCTGCATCTCGGGCAGTTCCAGCAGCGAGCGCGTGCGCGCTTCGTGCGCGATCCCGAGCACGGCCTCGCAGGCGTGGCTGAACGGGCCGTGCCCGATGTCGTGCAGAATGAGCGCCGCGCGAACGAGCCGCCGCTGATACTCGAGCTCCGGCTCGCTGCGGAAGAATTCGCGCCCGCGCCGCGCGACCTCGTCGAAGACGCGCGTGCCCATAGCGAGCGCTCCCAGCGCGTGACTGAAGCGCGAGTGTTCGGCCGACGGATAGGCCAGGTAGGCCAAGCCAAGCTGGCGCAAGCGGCGCAAACGCTGGAGTACCGGCGTGTCCAGCATGCGCGCCTCGGCGCTCGAGAGTTCGATAAAATGGTGGATCGGATCGAAAATCCGCTTCATCGAGGGCCCATTCGCCGGGTGGCTCGAATCATCTTCAGACTCTATGCGGATTGACGAAGGAACGAAACGGGAGATTTTGGCTCGCATCGATATCGCGAGCTTCATCGGCGCGTACGTTCCGCTGCGCAAGCGGGGGAACGATCTCGTCGGTCTGTGCCCGTTTCATGGGGAAAAAACGCCCTCGTTCCACGTGCATCCCGATCGCGGCTTCTTCAAATGTTTCGGATGCGGCGTGGGCGGCGACGTCTTTACGTTCGTTACGAAACTGGAGAACGTGCCGTTCCCCGAAGCGGTGCGTATCCTCGCGGCGCGCGCCGGGGTCGAAGTCGAACCGGAGGATCCCGGCACGTCGCGGGCGCGCTCCGAGCGCGAAGCCATCTACGAAGCCAACCAGATCGCAACCGCATTCTTCGAGCGCGTGTTACGGAGTACGGATGGTGAGCGCGCGCGCGCCTATTGCGAGCAGCGCGGTTTCACGCCGGCGACGATCGAGCGCTTCCACCTCGGCTACGCGCCCAACGATTGGAACGCACTTACCGACGAGCTGCAGCGCAACAAGGTCGATCTGGAACTGGCGGCGCGCGCTGGATTGGTCAAAGCCGGCCAGCGCGGCTTCTACGATTTCTATCGCGATCGATTGATCGTGCCGACCTACGCGACGACGGGCGAAGCCATCGCCTTCGGCGGCCGCATCTTGGGCGAGGGCGAACCGAAATACCTCAACACGTCGACGACGCCCGTTTATACGAAGGGCCGGCATCTTTTCGGTCTAAACGTGGCGCGCCGCGCCGCGGCCGCCGAGCATACGCTCATCGTCGTCGAAGGGTATCTCGACTGCATCGCCTTACATCAGGCGGGATTTGAAAATACGGTCGCCGCGCTCGGCACCTCGTTTACCGAAGACCAGGCGCGCGAACTGCGCAAGTACGCGGAAAACATTTATCTGTGTTTCGACGGCGATACGGCCGGCGGAAACGCCGCAACGAAGGCGGTCGACGTTGCTACGCGCGTCGTGGAGCACAGCGGGTCGAGCGTACGTATCGTCCTCTTGCCCGATGGCGAAGACCCGGACAGCTACGTTCGGGTGCACGGATCCGCCGGCTTCAAAGCATTGCTCGATGGCGCGAAGCCGTCGATCGAGTTCCGCTTGGACGCGCAGGTCGAACGCTTGCGCACGGGGTTCGAATCGCCCGCGCAAATCGCGCGCAAGGCCGAGCAAGTTATCCGCGAGATGACGCCCGTCGCCGAATGGGATCGGTGGCGCGTTTGGATCGCAAAACGGCTGAAGGTTAACGAGAACGACCTCCGGAATAGCCGTTTCCTCGCGAACAATCAAAGCTTTGCGCCGCGTTTCGGGTCGGCGGGCGCCCAAGGCAGTCGCCACGTCGCGACGACTATCCAGCCGACGTCATTCGAGCGCGAAGTGCTCGCGATCTTCCTCGAGGATCCCTCGCTCGTGCGAGACTTCGGGGATCGGATTCCGCCGGCTCGGTTCCGAAACGAGATTTACCGGCGCATCTACGAAACCATCGTGGAGCACGGCGACCGGCTCACCGACACGGGCGATGTTTTTGCGATTTTTGCCGACGATATACAGAGCGCGTCGGAGCTCTCGTCGCTCGGGCAGCGGGACCGCAGCTCGACGGTGCGGTATGCCGATCCGGCGCAGCGGCGGGCCCATCTGGAGCGAGTAGTCGAACGGCTGCAACTCGAGGATGCGGACCGGCGTTATCAGGAACTGTCCCGGCAAATTGACGAACTCATTACGAGCGGGCAAGTCATCGGGCCGGACCTGCGAACTGAATACGATACCCTGGTAGCGAAGTTAAAGAACAACCAAAAAAACGAAGGGAGGTGAGAACAAAACAATGGCACGTAAGAAAGCAGCCGGCGGCGCCGCAACGGCGGAGCAACCCGTACTCACGATTGAAGAAATTAAAAAGCGCCTCGTCGAGCGCGGCAAGAAGCGCGGATCCGTAACGATCGACGAGATCAACGTCGAGGTCGGCCGTTATGTCGAAACGCACGAAGACGCAAACGAAGCCGAAATATTTGAAGACTTGATGGCCGAGCTTAACGGCGTGAGCATCGACGTCGTCGAGGAACAAGAAGAAGAGAAGCCGGAGACCGAGGACGAGCGCCCCGAGGAAGTCATTCCGGCCGGGCTCGCGCTGGACGATCCCGTCCGGATGTACCTCAAGGAAATCGGACGCGTGCCGCTGCTCTCGATGGAAGACGAAAAACGTCTGGCGATGAGCATCGAAGCGGGTGAGAAAGAGCTGCTCAATAACGGGACGACCAATCAGCTGATCGTCACGCAGGGCGATGAGTCCAAACGTCAATTGACCGAAGCGAATCTTCGACTGGTCGTTTCGATCGCGAAGAAGTACGTGGGCCGCGGCATGCTCTTCTTAGATCTGATTCAAGAAGGCAATCTCGGTCTGATCCGGGCGGTCGAAAAATTCGACTATCGCAAGGGCTACAAGTTCTCAACCTACGCGACCTGGTGGATACGCCAAGCGATCACGCGAGCGCTTGCAGACCAAGCCCGCACGATCCGGATCCCGGTACACATGGTCGAGACGATCAATCGTCTCATCAAGATTTCGCGCCAGCTCCTGCAAGAGCTGGGCCGCGATCCGTCAGTCGAAGAGATCGCCGCCGAGATGGGTCTGACGCCGGAGAAGGTCCGCGAAGTCATCAAGATCAGCCAAGAGCCCATCTCGCTCGAAACGCCGATCGGCGAAGAGGAAGATTCGCATCTCGGCGATTTCATCGAAGATCAGGAGGCCGTCGCGCCGGCCGAAGCCGCGTCGGTCATGCTGCTCAAAGAAAAGATGCAGGACGTGCTGCAAAATCTTACCGAGCGCGAACGAAAGGTGCTCGTGCTCCGCTTCGGACTCGAAGACGGCCACCAGCGCACGCTCGAAGAGGTCGGCCAGGAGTTTGGGGTGACGCGCGAGCGCATCCGTCAGATCGAAGCCAAGGCCTTGCGCAAGCTGCGCCACCCCTCACGCGGGAAAGCGCTCAAAGACTACTGGAGCAACGAGTAAGCTCGGGGTCCCTTACATCGAGCCCATGCCGGCGTTTTTGGTTGGGTGAACGAGCGGATTCTTATCGGCGAACGCGCCGCTGGGGTTGGCCTTCACCCACACGATGAGATCCCACTCGGCGGGAAACGTGAAGACCTTGGCAACCGTCGAGGCGCTTTTGGCTTTCCCCAACTTGACGATGGTCGCGGCCTGCGGGTCGGCGAGACT
Source organism: Candidatus Baltobacteraceae bacterium (assembly GCA_036559195.1). Classification (NCBI taxonomy): domain Bacteria; kingdom Bacillati; phylum Vulcanimicrobiota; class Vulcanimicrobiia; order Vulcanimicrobiales; family Vulcanimicrobiaceae; species Vulcanimicrobiaceae bacterium. The sequence continues at coordinate 13,700 of DATBTN010000055.1, read as the reverse complement.
GCCGCCAGCTTTAACAAACGCGCGCCCGCTGACGGCATGGCCGTATTGTCCGTTGCCGGCCGGGGCGGTGAGGATATAGTGCACGTGCGGGCGGCCGAACTTCGACCAGCGCGCCGGATTCACGCCCCAGAGGTGCGGCGGCGTCTTGGTGAGCGGCACGGAAAAATCCGCGCCGAGCAGATTACCCTTCACGTCGTACCAGAGTTGGCTCGGATGCTGCGGGTCCGCGCTCGTCCAATGCAGGTTCGCGTAGCTGATCGCGCCGGTGTCGTCTTCGTTGGTGAAGCGAAAGTAGCCGGCCTTCTCGGCGTCTGCGGGGGTCGAGAAGCGCGTGTTGAGATCGTGCTGGATCCCGGTGACGAAAGCGATTTCTTTGCCGATGGGTTTGTCGGAGAGCTTGGCGGCGGCGGTGGCGCTTAGATTGAAACTACCTGCGCCGAGCGCAAGAAGTGCGAGCGCGAAAAGCGCACGTTTCATAAAGAAGTCTTCTCCGTTCTCTAGCTTACGGTGACGGCGTCGTCGTCGGTATGGGTGACGGCGATGCCGTGGGGGACGGCTTCGGCGTCGAGAACGGATTATCTCTCGGCGTCGCCAGGGGCACGGGAGCGAAGTGCGACTGCGGCTTGTCGCTCGAGTACGAGAACGGCGGCGGAGTCGCGAGTTCGACCGAACCCCCGAGCAGCGCGAGGTTCTCGGCGGTTCGCGCCCGCAGCACGGTGCCGGGGCGCAATACGACCTGCTGGCCCTTACGCAGCATGTGATACAGGGCGTGGTACGGCACGAAGATGTCGCCTACGGTGTCGGTGATACCGCGGGTATTGGCCTGTCCCGAGCTCATATGCGGGTCGATATGCTCGGTCGGCGTGTTGAGGGTTAACGTCTTGCCGTCGGAGAGCGTCAGGGGCTCGAAATAGATCTCGACCGACCCGTCGACGTTGCCGATCTGCGCGCCCTCGGCTTGCACGACTTCGATCTGCACCGGCGCGCCCTTACGGGCGATGGTCACGCCGTCGAGCACGATCGGATCGCGCAGATGCGCGCGCACGAAGCTGCCCGCCTTGGACGAATTCGAAGCGATCGTGCCGTCCAAAACGAAGAAGAGGCTCGAATCGAGCGGGAGTTCGGTTGCGTTGGCCGGTAGCGGTTGCGGGGTCGGAGCCGCCACCGATGAAGGCCGAGGACTCCCGCTCGTTTGGATCGCCAGCGCCGGGCCCGCGCCGCCGAAGATCGCGAGCGAGAGTCCGGCGGCCGCCAGGATTAGAAGTGCCCCGCGCAAAGGATTAGCTCGCGCGCTTGCGCTCCTCGGGTTCGATCGGCAGCGCCGCAGCGGCTGCTGCCGCAGCTGCCCGTTTGCCTTCTTCGATGAGCGCTTTGACTTTCTGGCCACCTTTTTGTCCGATCTGTTCGTAGAAATTGGGGCCGTACCGGTCGCGAGTCGCCTCGCCGCCCTTCTTGCCGCCCTTCTTGCCGATCTCTTCGTAGAACGCATGGCCGTGCGCTTCCTTGGTGGCTTGGCCGCCTTTACGCCCGATCATCTCGTAGAACTCGGGTCCGTATTTTTTCTTGACGGTTTCGCCGCCTTTTTGACCGGCCTCGCGGACGGTCATGCCGCCACCGGCTTTTTTGGGTTGCGGGTTACTTGGGGTACTCATAGGGACTTTCTTAACCTCGGTTCTTTGCGCCGCCCCAGAAGGACGGCAATCTCATGCTCCATATACTAGAACGCAAGTCCGACCGAGAAAGTTGGTGTTACGTTGGCCTACCGCGCGCTTACCTCGCTCCTAGCTGCGACCGCCCTCTTGTTTTGCCTAGGCGCTGCGCCTTCGCCGGCCGGTCCGGAGGTCCAGATTACCCAGCTCGAGCGGGCCCGCTCGCTGGGCGACGGCCGGCTGGCAGCGTTCCTCAACGGCCCCGATCGGCTCGTCGCCATTCGGGCGGCGCTCGCGATCGGGCGATCGAAGCGACCGGCCGGTATACTTCTTCTACGCGCGCACGTGCACGATCGTGACGGCGCGATGCGGGCGATGTGCGTGTACTCGCTCGGCCTCATCGGGACGCGCTACGCGGCAAACGACGTTCTGCGAGCCCTCGTCGATCGCAGCGAGGCGGTACGCGTCGCCGCATACGACGCGGCGGATCGACTCGAGAGCGCGAACGCATTCTCCACTCAAAACGAGCGTTCGTCTCTCGCGGTCCTCGCGCAGGCGCTTCTACGGGAGCGCAATCCGACGCTGCGATCGCGCGCGGCAACGGCGATGGAAGCGTTCAAGAGTGGACCGGCGGCCGACGCCGCGTCGCGTGCGTTGGCGGCAGCGTTTCCGCGCGAGCCCGACGCCTCCGTGCGGTGGCACATCATGTGGACGATCTACCGCGGCTATGCGATACGCGTTCCCCGTGCGGTTATCGTGCGAGGACTCGGCGATCGCAACGACGTGGTGCGCATCGAAGCCGTGCGCGCGCTCGGCCGCGTAAAGAACGTCGACGCGATCGCGTCGCTCGATCCGATGCTGCGCGATCCATCGTGGCGCGTGCAAGAGCAGGCGGCCGAATCGATCAAGGCGTTGCGCGGCGAGCCGGTAAGCGAGCATCTCAAGTCTATTCCGGCGACCGTTCATTTGCCGGCCGTCGAGCCCGACCGCTTCGCGCGGCTGCCCGCGCTGCCCCGGCCGGCGGCGAGCGGCGCGCCGCTCGCGCCGACGGCCGATGCGATCCGCCGCGAGCCCCGCCTCGATCCGAGCGGCGCCGCGGCCTTTACCGGCCCGGCGCGCGGCCCGCACCCGCGGATGCGAATCGTTACGACCAAAGGCAACGTGTACGTCGAACTCTATCCGGAGTGGGCGCCGCTCACCGTCGAGAATTTTACGAACCTCGCCGAACGCGGGTATTACGATGCGAATCCGTGGTTTCGAATCGTGCCGGATTTTGTGGTGCAGACCGGCGGCGGCATCGACGGCAACAGCGACGTGAAATACACGATACCGGCGGAGGAGAACCCGCTCGAACAGGACAGTTACGTGATCTCGATGGGATTGAACTATACCGATCCGCCCGACGCGCACGCGATTCGGGATTCGGCCGGCTCGGAATTTTACATCACGCTCTCGCCGCAAGAGCATCTCAATCGCGACTTCACGGTCTTCGGGCGCGTTATCGGCGGCTTCGACGTTCTCGCGCGATTGATCGAATCGGACAAGATCGTGCGCATCGAACGCATCGCGGACTCCCCGCAGTGAGGGCCGTTCGCGCCTTGGCCGTACTGGCCGCGGCCGGCGCGCTGGCGGCCTGCGGAGGGCCGCCGCATCTGCCCGTTACGCTCGATGGGTGCCGGGCCGTTGCGACGCCCGGAGGGTTCGCCGTCGACGCGCGCGTCAAGAGCGACGCTTCGAAGCCCATCTCCGCCATCGTCGCGCGGGTGGATTTCTATCGCGATTTTCGCTACACGCATTTTAACGCCGAGGCGAAGGTGACGCGCGAACTCGATCCCGGTCAAACGCAGAACCTGCGCTTTACGGTGGCGGGCGGCGGCGATTCGCACGCGCTGGGGCCGGCGATGCGCTGCATCGCAACGCGCTTGGAGTACCTCGACGGAACGAGCGATACGCTGCGGCACTAACTCGCGGGCGCCATCGTCAGCACGATCGGAAAGAGGGGCGCGATCACATAATACGGATCGAGCCCCGAGCCGTCGTCGGTCAAGATGACGATATCGATTCCGTCGTCGGGAAACGTTGCGTTTACGGTTTGATAACCGGTTACGTCGCCGTCGTGCCAAATGAAGCGATGGCCTTGCAGCGAGCTTACGAACCATCCGTCGGCGTACGCGCCGTACGATTGCGCGAACGGCCCGGGGGTAAACATCTGCGCGAGCGTCGCCTGCGCGAACAATCCCGGTGCGTTCACCGCCCGATCCCACTTCTCGAGATCGCCGGCCGTCGAGGTGAGCCCGCCGGGTCCGGCGAGAAATTGCAGATTTGGTTGCCACGTGCGCTGCGGCCCGGCGCCGTAGTCGGCGTAGCCCAACGCGAAATCCGTAACCGGGGACGCCGGAAAACCTTGATGCGTTTGCGTCATTCCGAGCGGCCCGAAGATGCGCTGCGTTAAGAACGCTCCGAGCGGCTCTCCGCTGACCTGCGCCACGATCGCGCCCAATAAGAGATAGTTGGAATTGCTGTAGTCGTATTGCGTACCCGGCGCGAACCGCAGCGGAAACGTTCCTAGCAGATCGATAATCGGCCGGTAGTCGGCCGAGCCGCCCGCCACGAAGGCCGCGTACGCGGAGCTAAAATCCGGGTATTGGCCGAACGAGTTGTAGTCGACGAGGCCGCTGCGGTGTTGAAGCAGATAGAGTAGCGAGATCTGCTGCCCGTTGGGAAAGCTCGGAAAGTATTTCGAGAGCGGGTCGTTTACGGAGAGTTTCCCATCTTGTTGCAGCAACAAGATCGCCGCCGCCGTAAACTCCTTGCTCACCGATGCGAGATCGAAGATCGTGTTCGCGTCGGGGGCGAAGACGCCGCGCTGCAGATGCAAAAGCACATCCGGTTGCGTAAGGCCCCAGAAATCGTGTCCGCCGAACGAGTCTGGAAGACCCCGATCGCGCAGCCCGTAGCCCTTTACGTACACCGGCCGGCCGTTCTTATAGACGGCTAGTTCGACTCCCCAGCCGCCGGGATAATTCGTCTCAACGACCTGGTCGATCTTCGTAGCGTTGGTGACCGGCGGCGAAGCGCTCGGAAGCGGCAGCGTGGGAGCCGATCCCCCGCTCCCGCCGCATCCCGCGAGCAGGCATGCCGCGAAGGCGGCCGGTGCCCGAAGCGATCTGGCGCGCGCCGAAATGTTCATACTCTCGAGTCGTATTATCCGCCGGCGCGCCCGTAAAGTCCAACGGCTAGAACGTTTTGGCGGTATCGAGCAGGATCGTCACGGGGCCGTCGTTGACGAGTTCGACGGCCATATCGGCGCCGAAAATGCCGTACCTCACCACGATTCCCTCGCGCTCGACGAGGTGCCCCACGAGTTCGTAGAGCGGCTTCGCGCGATCCTCACGCGCGGCAGTGATAAACGACGGGCGCCGTCCCCGGCGCGCATCGCCGAGCAGCGTGAATTGCGAGACCAGCAGCACCGAGCCGCCGGCCTCGCCGACGCTGCGGTTCATCAATCCGGCGCCGTCGGGAAAGATGCGCAGCGATAGCAGTTTTTGCGCGAGCTGATTTGCCGCGGGCTCGGCGTCGTCAACGCCCACCCCTACGAAGACGAGCAGTCCGCGTTCGATCGCACCCGCAACCGCTCCGTCGACGGTGACCGACGCCCGCGTGACGCGTTGAACGACGGCGCGCACTCGCTCGCGCTACTTCGAAAAGATCGAGGTCAGCACGAAGAGCGCGTTCTCTTTGCGTTCGGCGATGCGGCGATAAAAATACCCCGCCCAATGCGTACCGAACGGAACGTAGACGCGCAGGCGATAGCCTTCGCGTACGAGCTGGCGCTGCACTTCGGGCCGAATACCGTAGAGCATTTGGAACTCGAATCGATCCGACGCGATGCCGCGTGCTTTCGTCAGGCGCTTTACGGCGTCGATCAGCCCGGGGTCGTGCGTGGCGATCCCGGGATACTGCCCGCGCGTGAGCAGCGCTTCGGCCTCGTCCAGAAAGGCGGCTCGAATCTCGGGCATCGATTGGAATGCGATCGCGGCGGGTTCGCTGTAAGCGCCCTTGCACAAGCGCACGCGCGCGCCCAGCGCGATCGCATTCTCAACATCGCGAGCCGTGCGCTTGAGATACGCCTGCAAAACTTCGCCGACGTTTTTGTGGAGCGCGAACGCGCGCTCGAAGACGCGCAGCGTGGCGTCGGTCACGGGCGAGCCTTCCATGTCGATGCGTACGAAGGGATCGGCGTTGTGTCCCGCGCGTTCCAGGATGGTGCCGAGATTTTCGAGCGCGAAGTCTTCGTCTACGAGCAAGCCCATCGCGGTCAGTTTGATCGAGACGTTTGTGTCCACGCCCGCAGCGGCGATGGCATCGAGCATGGCGAGGTAGGTGTCGCGCGTCTTCAGCGCGGCGTCGCGTTCGAGAACGTCTTCACCGAGAAAATCGAGCGTGGCGCTCATTCCCTGGGCATTGAGGCGGCGAACCGCGTCGATCGCCGACTCGATGGTCTCACCGGCGACGAAGCGCTTGGCTAGAAAAAAGAAACGCTTTTGAAATGTGGAGTCGGGCGAGAGCAGGCGATCGATCACGGTCATACGAGTACGGGCTATACGACGCGGTGGCGCAACGCCCATTGTACGCCAACCACGATGACCGCCAGTACGACGAACCCGTAGCTGAGTGCGAGCGCCGGCCCGATCCCTTGCGCCGAGAGCGTGACGTAGAGCGCGACGGGCAACGACGTTGGATGGTACGCCACGATGGAAGTGGCTCCGTACTCGCCGATCGCGCGCAGCCATGCCAGCAAGACGCCTGCCAGGACGTTGGGCGCGGCCAGCGGCAAGGCGATGCGCGCGAAGACGGTTACCGGACCGGCGCCGAGCGTGCGCGCGGAAGCCTCGTAGATGGGATCGAGGGCGGCGAACGCGGCGCACGCGGTGATCGCGACGAACGAGCCCGCAACGAAAAGTTCCGCTAGGGCGACGCCCCACAGCGAATCCACGAAGACGATGCCGTGCGCGGCGAGCCACGCGCCCAGCGGCGCTCGGGTTCCGATACTCTGCAAGAGGATGATGCCGGAAGCGACCGGCGGAAACGCGAGCGGCAGCGCGAGCGCGAAGAGGGCGGCTCCGCGAAGGCGTGCGCCGCTATGCGCGAGTGCGTAGCCGGCCGGGACGCCGAGCAGCGACGCGACGAGAATCGCGAGGATCGAAGCCGCGAGCGAGGTCTGCAGCGCATCGCGCGCCGTGGGCGCGGAAAACGCACGGACGACGTCGGCGGGAGGGACGCTCGCCAGCATCACGAGCACGGGCCCGAGCATGACCGAGAGCAGGAGCACGGTCGGCAGCAAAAAAATCGAGCCCGTGCGTAACCGATTATGTGACAAAACCTTTACCAAACTACCGGAGGAACCACGAGGCAGGGGCTCGACCGGGGCGGAATGCGGCCACGAGGATGACACAACGCACGTGGCGGGTACTGATTGCGGACGACGATCCTGCCATCTGCACGCTGATCGACACGGTACTGAAGAGGGGCCCTTACGAGATCGTGATCCGCAACGACGCCGAGAGTGCGCTCGTCGCGCTCGGTCACGAGGCTCCGTTCGACATCATCATTTGCGATTTCATGCTTCCGGGCATCTCCGGCATCGATTTGATCGAGCGGCTGCGCGCCGACGACCGTACGCAAAACCTCCCGATTCTCATGATCAGCGGGCATACGAATTACGCGATGGACGGGCGCGCCAAATCGGCGGGCGCGAACATGTTTCTCAATAAACCGTTTACCATCTCGCAATTGCGTGCCGCGGTGAACGGTTTGCTGGCGGCAGCGATGCCGGCCGCACAAGGGAAGCCTCTCACCTAGCTCGCAGAGTGGGTCGATGCCCCTGCTCAAAATTCTGGCGGTCGCCCTATCGCTGGCTCTCGACGTGTTTGCCGTGAGCGTCGGCGTTGGTATTCGCGGGGTGGAGCGCAACGTCAAGATCCGCATCGGCATTGCGTTTGCGTGCGCCGAGATCGCGATGAACGTGATCGGCGCCGGACTCGGCGCGGTCGCGGGCAGATTTTTGGGCGACGTCGCGGGATATATCGGCTTCGCGGCCCTCATCGGCTTAGGTGCGTACATGATCTACGAGAGTACGCGCAACCTCGAGGAGCGCACGCCCCTGGACCTCTCGCGCGGCTGGGGATTGCTCGTCGCATCGCTCTCGATCAGTCTGGATTCGCTCGGTATCGGGTTTTCGATTCTGTACATCGGCGTTCCGGTCGTGCTCTCGCTCGCGATCATCGGCATCGTTTCGGTTAGCGCAACGGGGCTGGGGTTGATGCTGGGACGGCGATTGGGCAAACGCGCCGAAGAAGGCGCCGAACTCTGGGCCGGAATCGTCCTGGCTTTAACGGGCGTCGCTTTCATCGCATTGCGGCTCGCCGGGCACGGATGAACGCGGGTGCGGCGCTGCTCGATCTCGCGAGGGCCGGCGGCGTGCGTTCGCTCTTCGTCGTGGGTACCGGCAAGAACGTCGGCAAGACCGTTACGGTCCGAGCGATTCTGGAGTCTGCGAGTGCGCGCGATATCGCCTACGGCGTCACGTCGATCGGACGCGACGGCGAAGCGTTCGACGTGGCCGATTCTTCCGCGAAGCCGCGGCTCTTTCTGCGCCCCGGCGCGATCCTCGCGACCGCGCGCGAAACGCTGCCACGTCACCCGGCGAGTATCGTGCTCGAACTCTCCGACCTGCGTACCGCCGCCGGGACGCTCGTCTACGCGCAAGTCGCGCGCGCCGGCTACTTCGAGATTGCCGGACCGCCCAGCGCGCGCGGAATCCGCGTTTGCGTCGAGCGGCTGCGCGAACTCGGATGCGAGCAGACGATCGTCGACGGCGCGATCGACCGGGTCGCAGCGCTTGCCGGAGGCGACGACGCGATCGTCGTAGCGACCGGCGCGAGCGGCGCGACGACGATGGACGATGCGATCGACGACGTGCGCGCGCTCGTCGGCCGCTTACGCGTACCGGCCTACGATCCCACGGCGCCGTTTCTGCTCGTCGATGGTGCGCTCACGCCCGGCCACGCCGCGCGACTGCTCGCGCAAGGCGAGTCGCGCCAGATCGTCGTGCGTCATCCCACGCAGATCGCCGTGAGCGGGAAGGCCTTTCTCGGTTTGATCGATCGGTTGACCGTGCGGTGCGAGCAGCCGCTGCGCGTCGTGGCGGCGACCGTCGCTTCGATCGGCCGCGAGCGCTACTTCGAACCGCGCACCTTCGCGCGCGCGGTTGCAGGCGCCACGGGGTTACCAACGTTCGACGTGTACGCAAGCGCGGTGGCGGCGTGAACTTCGAGGCGCTCGCCGACGCTCGCACGCGCGCCGCGCTCGCGCTGAATTGGCTGCGCGCGGAACTCGAACCGGTCGGCGAATACGGGCGGCGCGCGTTCGACGAACTCATCCCTTTCTCGCCGGGTCAAGAATCGAAAGCCCGCGAACGGGTCGCTCGAATCACGCGCCTCGCGGAAACGCTCGATCCATCGCGCGTCGACGCGATTCGCGACGCGCTGCGCGCCGCTCCGGACGCCGCCGCGGCGATCGCGCGCGCCGCGATGGGCGACGTGCTCGCCGACGCGAATCTTTTAGAAGTACAGCGCGTTCTCGACGCGGCCGCGCGCATCGGCGGACTCTTGGCCGAGCCGGATGGCACCCTGCGCGCGCTGATGCACGATCTTGCGGATCTCGCAGCGGCGCTCGAACGCGGGCGGCGGGGTAAGTTCGGCTTTTACCTCGCCGACGCGTACGATCCGGCGCTCGCGCGGGCGCGAATCGCCGCGGACGACGCGCAGGCGCAGTACGATGCGGCGCGCGCACGTCTCGCCGCGCGCGTCGCGAAGAGTCTGAATCGCGACGAGATCGCCGCTGGCGAATTCATTCTCATGCGCGCGGATCTGCACGGCTCGCTCCCCGCAGGCATCCACGTCGTTCGCGAAGCCCCGACCTATCTGCTCTGCGAGCTTGAACACGACGAAGCGGCGCTCTCCGCGCTCGAGGGGCGCGATCGCGCCGATGTCGCCGTCGCGGAGGCGGAAGAATCGGCGCGCACCAAGCTCGGCGCGATCGTTCGGGCGCACGCCCGCACGTTCGAGCTACTGCTGCAGCGTTTGGGAAGCCTCGATCTCACGATGGCGCAGGTGCGCTTCGCGCAACGCTTCGCATGCGTCGCTCCCGAGATCGTCGATCGACCGGCCGTCACCTACACGGACGCGCGCTTCTTGCCGCTGGCAGCGCAATTGGAACGGGAGGGGCGCACGTACGAGCCGATCGCGCTCGATCTCAACGGCGTCGCCGTGCTGACGGGGCCGAACATGGGCGGCAAGAGCGTGGCGTTGCGCACGACCGGATTCATCGCGCTGTTGGTCGCCTTCGGCCTGCCGGTTCCCGCCCGCGACGCACGCGTCGGGCTCTTCGACGAGATCGCGTGGCTCGGAATCGGCACCGACGAAACCGCCGGTGGATTGCTTTCGTCGTTCGCGCAGGAGGTGGTGCGTTTGCGCGACCTGCTCGCGCGCCCGGCACCGCGGATGCTGCTGCTGGTCGACGAGTTCGCGCGCACGACGACGCCGCACGAGGGGAAGGCGCTGCTGGTGGCGCTCGTGCGCGCGCTGCGCGAGCGCGGACGCGTCGCGTTTATCGCAACGCATTTAGCGGGCATTGCCGAGGCGAGCGGCGCGCGGCACTTCGCCGTGCGCGGTCTGCGAAACATTCCGCTCGCGCCGCAGTCCGGCGACTTGGCCGAAGCGCTGGCGGCGCTCGCCGCCTCGATGGAGTACGCGATCGCCGAAGTCACGGGGGAGAGGCAACGCCCGGCCGACGCAATCGCCCTCGCGCAATTGCTCGGGCTCGATGCCGCCCTGATCGCAGAAGCGCGCCGGGCCCTCGACGGCGAAGGGTAGCTTCGTATGGATCCCCTGATCGTTACCGTGGCCCCCGTGGGCGCAGAACTCACGCCCGAGCAAACGCCGCACCTGGCGGTTACGCCGAGCGCGCTCGGCGACGTTGCCGGTGCCTGTCGCGCGGCCGGCGCGTCGATCGTGCACGTTCATTGCCGCACCGACGACGGCGCCAACACGCACGACGTGGACCGCTTCAAAGCGGCGTACGAAGCGATCCGGGCGAGCAGCGACCTCATCGTGCAGTTCTCGACCGGCGGTGCGATCGGCATGACGCCGCTCGAACGCGCGAGCGTTTTGCAGTTGCGTCCCGAGATGGCCACACTGACCTGCGGAACGGTCAACTTCGGGGACGAGGTGTTCGAGAACAGCTTTCCGATCATGCGCGGAATCCTGGCGAAGATGCACGAGTTCGGTGTGAAGCCCGAACTCGAGATTTTCGATAAAGGTCACCTTACCAACGCCCGCCGCTTGGAGAAGGAAGGGCTGCTCGAATTCCCCCAGCACGTCGATCTCGTACTCGGCGTGCCGGGCGGGCTGGACGCAACCGTTGAGAACCTCTGCGACTTGGTCGGTTATCTGCCGCCGGGATGCAGTTGGTCGGTCGCCGGGATCGGGCGCCAGCAATTGCCGATGGCGATGGTCGCGATCGCGATGGGCGGCCACGTGCGCGTCGGCCTTGAGGATAACATCTACTACTCGAAGGGTCGCCTTGCTACCAACGACGAGCTGGTCGCACGCGTCGTTCGAATCGCGGGCGAACTCGGCCGCCCGGTCGCCACGCCCGACCAAGCTCGCGACCTGCTGGGCCTGCGCCGTCTGGCCGCTGCATAGCCGCGTTCATAAAAGGGGAAGGGCAAACCGTACCCAAACTAGCGCGGTTCGTCCGGGTCGATCACTAGGAGATTCATGTCAGCAGTTCAATCCGGGCCGGAGCGCCTCTAAAACTTGCTAAACTACATTGTCCGGCGGACGCTTCAGTCTATACCGCTGCTGATTCTGATCTCGCTGATCCTGTATATCATCTTGAACAACGCGCCGGGCGGTCCGCTCGCGCCGTACCTCCAGAACCCCCACATCACCCCGGCCGACATCGCGCGCCTCAAACATAACCTCGGGCTGGATAAACCGATCTGGTACCGCTATATCGTGTGGCTGGGGCACGTGGTCACGGGCGATTTCGGGTATTCGACCAGCAACTCCGAACCGGTGCTGCAGGCGATCCTCGATCGCTTGCCCGCGACGCTGGAACTGATGACCACCTCGTTTGTGATCTCGTTCGTCATCGGCGTCGGAGCCGGACTCTTTTCCGCCGTGCGTCCGTACTCGGCGTGGGACTACTTCATCACGACGTTCGCATTCTTCGGCCAGTCGATGCCGGTCTTCTGGTTCGCACTCATGATGCAGCTCGCGTTTGCGGTACACGGGATTCCACTCGGATTCGGCTATGCGATTCAATTGCCGTCTGCCGGTATCTCCAGTATGGATCAGTTCAATCTCGCCGATCGAGCCTCACATTTGATCTTGCCGGCGATCGTGCTCTCGCTCTTGTTCGTCGCGCTCTACAGCCGCTTCATGCGCTCGTCGATGCTCGAAGTAACGAAGACCGACTACATGCGCACGGCGTCGGCCAAAGGGCTCGACCGGCGCACGGTGATCTTCAAGCATGGATTGAAGAACGCGCTCATTCCGCTGGTCACCGTCACCGCGCTCTCGCTGCCGGGGCTGTTCGGCGGCGCGATCGTCACCGAGACGATCTTCGCGTGGCCGGGCATGGGGCGGCTTTTTTACAACGGCCTTGGACAGAGCGACATCGCGCTATTGATGGGGTATCTCATCTTTAACGCCTTCTTGGTCGTCATGTTCAATCTATTTGCCGACGTTGCGTACGCGTGGCTCGATCCGCGCGTCAAGTACGATTAGAGGTCTGCACCCATGGCTTTGAGCACCCCGATCAACCAGCCTCTGGTCGTTGAAGAAGAGTTCGAACTTAGTAAAAACACCGTTTGGAAACGCTTCCGCCGGCACAAATTGGCGATGGCGGGTTCGGTCGTTTTGCTGATCATGATTTTGGCGGCCGTGTTCGCGCGGCAGCTTTCGCCGTTCGATCCGAACTTTATCGACAGCGCCTGGCAGGGCACGCCGTTGCCGCCTTGTTTCCAGGATCACGCGCAGTGCGCCCACCACGCGCTCGGCACCGACGAAGTCGGGCGCGACCTGCTCGCCCGCCTCTTTTACGGCGCGCGCATCTCCCTGACGGTCGGCGTTTTTGCGGTCATCATGGAGATCGTGATCGGCACCCTGCTCGGTGCGGTCGCGGGCTACTACGGCGGCTGGATCGACTACGTGGTCATGCGAATCACCGACGTCTTTCTCTCGATTCCGCTCCTGCCGCTGCTGTTGGTGCTCACGGCGATCGTCGCCGCGAGTTCGAGTAAGGCATCGCTCGGGTTCGGGGTGATCGTCATCATCATCGGCGCTCTCTCGTGGCCGGGCGTCGCCCGCCTCGTGCGCGCGTCGTTCCTCTCGCTTCGCGAACGCGAGTACACCGAAGCGGCTCGCGCGGTCGGCAACGGCGACATGCGCATCATTCTGCGCCACCTGCTGCCCAACGCGGTCGCGCCGATCATCGTGCAGGCCACGCTCGATGTGGCCAACGTTATCATCCTGGAGTCCACCCTGAGCTATCTGGGCTTCGGGATCCAGCCGCCGACCGCGTCGTGGGGCAATATGCTCGCCAACGCCCAGGCCAATCTCCAGACCGCCTGGTGGGCGGCGGTCTTTCCAGGCATCTGCATCCTCGTAACCGTGCTCGCCATCAATTATATTGGCGACGGTCTGCGAGATGCACTTGACCCCAACATGCGATAGAGTATAGTATCTGTGTTTGTGACCTCTGTGCGCGAGTGGCGGAATTGGTAGACGCACTAGCTTGAGGTGCTAGCGCTGGCAACGGCGTGCTGGTTCGAGTCCAGTCTTGCGCATTTTTTTCACGATTTGCGGGGCGATGCCGGCGTCGCTACGGGGCTCACGGCCGTTAGGCCGCTTCGCCCCTAGGCTCCTTGGCCTCGCCCCGCAAATCGCAAAAAATCGTCCGCTTCGCGGGCGTCTTTTTTTT
>DATBTN010000054.1 GCA_036559195.1 Candidatus Baltobacteraceae bacterium | reverse complement strand
CGGCGGAAAATCGCCGTCGCTCGTGTTCGACGATGCCGACCTCGCGCAAGCCGTCGACGGTGCGCTCTACGGCATTTTTTACAATGCCGGACAAACCTGCGAAGCGCGTTCGCGCGTGCTCGTTCACGAACGCATCTACGACGAATTCGTCGAGCAGTTCGCGGCTAAAGCTAAGAAGCTGCGCGTGGGAAATCCGGAGGATCCGCAGACGCAGATCGGCGCGATCACGATGCCCGAGCAACTCGAGAAGATTCGCACGTACTGCGAGATCGGCGTAGCCGAAGGCGCGAAGCCGATCGTCGGCGGCGCGGCCGCGCAGATCGGCGACGGCTTCGAACGCGGCATGTTTTGGAGCGCGACCGCGTTCGAGGCGCTACCCACGCATCGCATCTCGCGCGAGGAGATCTTCGGGCCGGTCGTCACGCTCACGAAGTTCAAAGACGAAGCCGAAGCGATCGCCTTGGCGAACGATTCGGAGTACGGCCTTTCCGCGAGCGTGTGGTCGCAGAACGTCGGCCGCGTCAACCGCGTAGCCAAAGCGCTGCGCAGCGGGACGGTCGCCATCAACACGCCTTACGCGGTGTTCCCCGGCGTGCCGTTCGGCGGCTTCAAACAGTCGGGCTACGGCCGCGAACTCGGCTTCGACACGCTCGCTCACTACTCGGAGATCAAGAGCATCTTAACGTACGTCGGCGAGAGAGCGATCAACCCGTTTGGGGTATAAGCGCGACATCGAACAGTTACGCATCGGCGCGAGTTACGAGACCGCCTACGGCACGCTCTGGAAGGACGGCGCGTACTTCCCGCGCGGCACGAAGGTGCTGCTCGTCGGCCTGCATCTCGATCAGGGTTTCTGCGTGCGTTTTCCCGCCGAGGTCGACGGCGAGCCGCTCGAAACGTGGGAGGACTGGAGCGAATCCGAATTCCTCGCCGAGGTAGGCACGCTAGAACCGGCCGCCCCGCTATCGCCCGCCGTCCTCACCGAAGCCCGCGAGGTCCTACGCGAAGCCGAAGACGGCTGCCACCTCCACCTCCACGAAAACGACCCGGACGAGTAAGTTGTTTGGAATCGTCCACGGAGCCCTGCGCGACGAATTCAAAGCGAGTAAGTGAGCCAGGTGACTAAAGGCGATGCCGGCCCGGGCGGCCGCGGCTTTAGCTCTCAGGCCCGCAAAGGTTGTGGCCGAATTGTTTTTGCGGCGCTTTTTGTACTGCTCGAGTTGTTCTTATTAGCGAGGTTTGGTGCAGCCGGAGCAATGGCCGCGTTTGTGATTGCGGCTACGGTGTTCCTATTCTTGCACAAGGTCTACGATTTCTAACTGTGCGGCGGGTTAGCCGGTTTCCGGCATCGCAGCCAATCCGGATGCACTTCAACCCTACGCGTTATCGTGCGTGTAGCGCGGTTGCGAAGAAGCGTTCGGCTTTGGGGGAGATCGTGGCGTAGTAGTCGCGGAAGAGTTGGGCGGCGACGGTGCCGGGCCAGTGCGCGGGTAGGAGCGTACTCGGTAAACCCGGGTCCACGTAGGTGAATTTGCGGTAGTCGTGTACGAGCCACATGCGTTCGACGAAGGCGGCCTCTTCGCCGAGTGCGCTGCCGGCTCGTTCGGCTTGCAGTCGCGGTTCGTAGCGCGCGATGAAGTCGCGATACTGCGCGCCGATGGCGGGGAGATCCCAACACTTTTCAAGCAACGCGCGGTCAGAGAGCGGTCCGCGATACTCACCGTCAAAGAGGTCGACGTTGTCGAGCACGTTGTTCGATTCGGCTGCCGTGCGCGCGTCGGCGATGGCGTCGGTCGGGCTGATCCACGTGGAGGCCGAGAGCGGCGCCCATCCGAGCACCGCGAGATCTTTGCGCAAGCGATCGCGCGCTTCGCGATTGGTCTCCGCGACCGAGTAGGTCAGCATGCGCCAACGGCCGTCCCACTCGACCACCGGGCCATAGATGCGCGGGCTGATCGTCTCGATTCGCCGTTTGCCCCGCTCGGTCAACGCGTAAAACGAGCGTGTGCCGCGCTTGCGCGCGACGAGCCACCCTTGCCGCGACATCCGCGATACCGCCTGGCGGACGGCCGGCTCCGAGAGACCGAACTCGGCCATCAGCCGGATCAGGCCGCCAATCCAGAGTTCGTTGTTGCTCGCTTCGTGCCGATGAACGAAGTCCCCGAAGAGCGTATAAATGAACGAATTCGGCCGAGTCACCGAGCGGTCGGTCGTCAAAGCCACCTTGACACTCTCCTGGAGCGAGCGTAGTATAACAGTATTCTCACGCTTTAGCGATTTTCCGTCATGCCTGCCGCATGGCTCGGCTTTTTCCGGGGAGACTCATGGCACGTATTTCGACCTTCGACGACTGGATGGACCTGCTCAAGGAGTGGCAGCACGATATCGGCTTGGACCAGAGTCTGATCGATCGCTTCATGCCCGGCTACCAGTTCGAGGCCAAATTCGACGCGCTCAAGACCGACGAAATCTACTTCGGCGAGTACAAGGGCGAGCGCCGCTGGGAGAAAGTTCTCGAAATTCCCGATCAACGCATGCGCGACGCGCTGCTCAACATGATCATCTATCAGGGAGATACCGAGTTCGCTTCCAACGAGCAACAGCGCTTCCTCGTGAACAACGCGCCGACCGAGTACGACCTCGCGTCGCTCGTGCGCATTATGGTGGAAGAGACGCGTCACGGCTATCAGATGTGCCATCTGCTCATCAATCACTTCGGAAACGACGGCAAGATCGAAGCGCAGAAGATGCTCGAACGCCGCGCGTTCGGCAAAAAGAACCGTCTGCTCAATGCGTTTAACGAAGACGTCACGCACTGGCTGGACTTTTTCGCCTACACGAATTTCATGGATCGCGACGGGAAATTTCAGCTTTCGATGCTCTCGCACTCCGGCTTCGCACCACTCGCGCAATCGACGCTTGCGATGCTGCGCGAGGAATCGTTCCACATGGGAACCGGCATCTCCGGATTGCGCCGGATCGCGCAGGCCGGCGTCATCCCCGTCGAGATCCAACAGAAGTATTACAACAAATGGATCTCGGGCTCGCTCGATCTCTTTGGCACGGACCATTCGAGTTCGGCACAGTGGGCTTACGCCTGGGGCATCAAAGGTCGCGTCGACGAAGATCAAGTCGAAGGCGAGCCGGCCGATCGCGAACATCTCAACGAGCGGGCCCGCGGCCAATTCTACGATGAGTGCGCGAAGACCGTCGAGCGCGTTAACGCGGTCACGACGTCGGCGACGCCGATCTCGATGCCGCATATCGCATTCAACCGCCATATTGGCGAGTATGCCGGCAAGCACTACGCGATCGACGGCCGCGAGCTTACCGAAGCGCAATGGCAGGCCTACGAGCCGACGGTGCTTCCCACGCAGGAAGACGACGTGCTCCTCCAAGATTACTTCAAAAATCCCGAATGGATCGCTCCCAAAGGAAAGACGGCAGCATGACGCTCCTAACTCAACAGACCCCGTTCGGTCGCGAGGCCCGCTCGTTCGACGGTAAACGCGTGATCAATTACACTGTCGAAGGGCACGTAGGCGTAATCGAGATGGACGATCCGCCGGCGAACACCTATACGCACGAAATGATGCGCCAGATCGACGAAGCGATTCTCGACGCGCGTTTCGATTCGGACGTTGAAGTGATCGTGCTCATCGGCAAAGGCGAGAAATTTTTCTCGGCCGGCGCGAACATCGCGATGCTCAACGCGGTGACGCCCGAATTCAAATACATGTTTTGTCTCCACGCCAACGAGACGCTCTCGCGCCTCGAGCAGACTCCGAAACTCGTGATCGCCGCGCTCAACGGTCACACGGTCGGCGGCGGTCTCGAGATCGCGATGGCCGCCGATATTCGCATCGCGCGCCAGGACGCAGGCAAGATCGGATTGCCGGAAGTCGCGCTCGGCGTGCTACCCGGAACCGGCGGCACGCAGCGCCTCGCGCGTTTGGTCGGTAAATCGCGCGCGATCGAATTGATGGCCACCGGCCGTACCTTCAGTTTCGAACAAGCCTTGGAGTGGGGCATCGTCAGCGATATTTACGAAGGCGACGCCGCCGCCTTCCGCGAGCAGATCATGACCTACGCGAAACAATTCACGACGCCGAATAAGGCGCCGATGGCCGTCGGGCACATCAAACGAGCCGTTCAAACGGGCCTCGAGTTGCCGCTCAACGATGCGCTCGCGCTCGAGCGCGAGTTGCAGTCGCTGCTCTTCAAGAGCGAGGACGCCAAAGAAGGCATCGCATCCTACAACGAAAAGCGGATGGCGCGCTTCAAGAACAAATAGGCGTCGCGTTACGTTGAGACGATGGGAGACGCTCGCGGCGCTGCTGGCCGTGGCGCTTGCGAGCCTCTCGGTAGTCAGCATCGGCGGGCAGAAGCGACCGGCGCTCGCGGTGGCCGCCATGGCGCTCATCGCACTCGTTGGTCTCGGGCGCTTGCGAGCCGCCGCGGGCGTGCGGAAGACGCGTAAGCCCATGCCCGATGCCTACGAACGCGCGCTGCGCATTCAGGAAGAACGCGACAACAAGTTCCGCCGCTAGCGGCGCGGCTCGCTAACTCGCGCCGGTTTCGCGGGCTAGCATCGCGCGGTAGATCTCGTCGACTCGTTCGAGGGTGTCGATTTCGGCCGGCGGTTTATCATCGCGCACGCGCACGATGCGCGGGAAGCGCAGCGCGTAGCCGCTTTGGTGTAGGCTGCTGGGTTGGATGATGTCGAACGCGACTTCGAGCACGATCGCCGGCTCGACGGCCATCGCGCGCTGCGGAGCCTCGCCGCTCGACGGCAGCGTGTGGGCGAGAAACCACGAGGTGAGGCCCGCAATCTCCGCGTCGGTTAGACCCGAATACGCTTTGCCGAGCGTCTGGAGATCGTCGTTCGGCCCGCGGATGGCGAACGTGTAATCCGAGAGAACCTTGGCGCGCTTGCCGTGACCCCATTCCACGGCGACCACGACGACGTCGAGCGTTGAGAGTTCGCGTTTGAGCTTGAGCCACCACTTGCCGCGCCGGCCCGGATGATAGGGCGCATCCGTTCGTTTGAGGACGAGGCCTTCGTGGCCGCGACTGCGGGCGTCTTCGAAGAGTTCGTCCAGCATCTCGGGGACGAGCGGCTGCGGGAGACGTGCGAACGGCGCTATCGCAAGATGCGCGCTTGGCGCGACCGCGTCGAGCAACTGCTCGCGCCGCTGCAGCTCCGGTTCGTCGACGAGCAATGCGTCGCCGCGTGCGAGCAGGTCGAAGGCGACGAACGTAACGGGGACTTCCGCGAGTAGAGCGGGGTCCACGGCTTTGCGTTGGAGGCGAGCCTGCAGCGAGCGAAAGGGTAACACGCGGCCCTCGCGCAACGCGACGATCTCTCCGTCGAGTATGAGATCACCCGCGAGTTCCTCGGCTGCGGTGGCGACTTCGGGATAGGAGTGCGTGACGTCGTTAAGCGTGCGCGAGAAGATGCGCGCGCGACCGTCGCTTTTGTGAATCTGCGCGCGGATCCCGTCGAACTTGTCTTCGACGATCCACGCATGCTCGGAGAGTTCGGCGTAACCGCCGCCGTAGAACATCGGCGTTGCGAGCATGAACCCAATCGGCGAGCCGTACGCGACGCGCATCTCGGCGAGCCGATCGACCTTGGCGGCCACGGCCGTCGCGCCGATGTCGCCGCAGACCATCGCGGCGCGACGAACGTCGCCCGCGTCGCGCTCGAAAGCTAGCGCGATCGCGTCCGCGATCAGCCCCTCCCGTAAGCCGATGCGCAAGTCCCCCGTCATGATCTTGACGACGTACGCTACCTCAAGCGGGTCCGCACATGCGCGAAGAATTCGCGCGCAGATCGCGGAACGCGTTTTCCCGGCGTTCTTCCCGTCGGCATTCGCGGCTTGCATGAAGAGTTCGGAAAGGAGCGCGGGCGTGAGTTGCTCGGCGAAGAGCGCGAGATCGGTTCCCGGACGTGCGAGCGCGCCGAGCGCATCGCCGAGATCGCCGCGTTCCCGATAGGCGTGCGAGAGGGCCTCGTCGCTGAAGACCCAGACGCTTCGAGCTGCGGCAACGATGCCGCGTCCCCCGAGAGAGAGCGTACGTTCTTCGCGAGCCGCAAAGGGGCCGCCGGTGAAGAAGCGCGCGGCCGCGGTGAGATCGGCCTCGTCGAGCGTTCGGAGATACTCCGCCACGAGCGCGATCTTCTCGAGTTTTGCCGGCCGCAGCGCGATCGCGGCGCAGGTCTGCGCGAAACGGATCATTTAACGCAAGATTACCCGAAAACCGGGGCGAAGGCATTGCGCCAGATGGTTACCGCTTTCATTTTGCTCAACGTCGAGCGCCCGCGGCTCAAGACGATCGCCGACGATTTGCTGGCGATCGAAGGCATCGCCGAGGTCTACAGCGTCGCCGGCCCGTTCGACCTGGTCGCGATCGTGCGTGTAAAAGAGCACGAGCAGCTCAACGATCTGGTGACCGAACACGTCGCCGCCCTCGAAGGCATCGTCGATACCGAGACGCTCATCTCGTTTCGCTCCTTCGCGAAAAAAGATCTCGGCATGCTCTGGGACATCGGCACGGAGTAGCTCTGTCCTTCGACAGGCTCAGGATGACAACGAGTGTGTTTGTCATGGTGAGCCTGTCGAACCATGTGGGGGGCTTCGTCCTTCGACGGGCTCAGGATGACAACGAGTGCGTTTGTCATGGTGAGCCTGTCGAACCACGTCCTTCGACAGGCTCCGTCCTTCGACAAGCTCAGGATGACAGGGGGGTTCGGTAGAGGTCGTTGCCGGGGAGGCGGGCTCGTTGGGCGTGGGCGTTGACGATCTCGTCGAAACGGATTCGTTCCGGCGTCCAGGGATCGGTTCCGATGCGGAAGAGACCTGCGGCGAGCGGAACGAGTTGCGTGCCGTCGTCGCTGACCAGCTTGCCTTTGCGGACGAACACGTGTAGCGAACCGTAGTACCCGTTGGCGTCGATCGATTCGTAGTCGCCGGTATACGCGTTCCACGCACTTGGATAGGCAAACGTTTTCGCTCCGGTGTAGGCATTTGAGACGTACCACTTCGGGCCGTAGAACGCTTCGACGACGCGGCCGTTCTGCCGGCCAAATTGCAGCAAATAATGCGCGAAGTCGGGGCTGTCGACCCAGAAACTGTTCGTACCGCGCGGATAGAGCGCCGCACTCTTTTCGCCGTACTGCAGCGTGAGGTCGTCGCCGTTAACCGCTACGACGAGCGCCGATCCGTCGGCGGCGCGGTAGGTGCCTGCATAGTCGGCCGGCTTCGTTACCTTTAGCGGATCGGGCGGTTGCGGCATGTCGGGCAGCGGCTTGCCTTCGGATTGGGCGCGCAAGACTTTGAGTGCGTACGACACGATCGGGCACGGGCGCGGCCCCACGTAGGCGAGGTTGGTCATCGCGATCGCACCGTAGCCGCGCGTGAGATCCATCTGCATGCAGGCGGTAAAATCGAGCACGCCGCCGGTGTGTCCGACGACGGTGTCGCCGGCGACGGTTTGAATCGCGAGTCCGTAGCCGTAGCGATGGTAGAATCCCGGCGCCGCATCGCCGAGCTCGTGGCCGTCGGTGACGCCGGGTGTGGTCATCAACTTCCAACTAGCGTCGGAGATGATGCGTCCCTGCGGGCCCTGGCCGTCGTTTAGAAAGTAGCGCATGTATTTTGCCATGTCGCCGCCCGTCGAGAGAACGGAACCGGCCGGGTCGATGTAATGGGTCGTGGGCGCGACCATCAAGGCGGGTTGTTGCGGCGCGGGCCGGTCGTCGGCGCGATAGAGATAGCCGGTCGCGGCGGTCTCGAGCGTTTGCGGCGACCAAATCGCGGTGGTATCGGTCATTCCCAGCGGCGCGAAGATGCGGCGCTGCACGATTGCCGGATAGTCGGCGGCGTCGAGCGATTGCAAAATCTCACCGAGCGTGTCGTATCCGACGTTCGAGTACGACCAGTGCGTTCCCGGCGCGTATCCGGTGTACCAATCGCGCATCGAATAGACCGACGCGATGCCCGTCGAAAGGCCGCCGTCGGGCATACCGCTCGTATGCGTTAACAGATCGTGCGGCGTGATGGGGCGATACGCCGTGTGAATGCGAAACCACGGCAGATAGTGCGTTACGGGCGCGTGCGGATCGAACCGGCCGGCGTCGCGCAGTTCCATCAAAGCGGTGGCCGTCATCGATTTGGTGAGCGATCCGATTCCAAAACGCGTCGCTTCCGTAACCGGCGCCTGCGACGCGACATTCGCGTAGCCGAGCGTGAAGATTTTTAGCGTGTGCGTCTTGTCGGTGATCGCGAGAGCCATCCCCGGCGCGCCTTGCTCGGCCAGGGCCGCCTGCGCGTACGCGCCGATTCGCGCGAGGGCGGCATCGAGCGTGGGCGCGGCATTGCCCTGCGCTGCGGCGGGCGCGGCGGGCAGCAACAAGAGCGCGCCCAATAGAAGCGCGATCGAAGAAGGGTGTTTAGAAGAGCGTGAGTTGCGCATGTTCCTCCAAATACTCGGCGTCGATACCCAAATGGCGCAAGCGGTAGACAAAATCCCGCCAGCCGTGATTGAGGATCACTTTTTGGGGTTGAGCCAGTTCGAGGTAGCGCAAGAGTGAGGGGTAGTCGGCATGGTCCGAGAGCGGGAAGCCGCGATCGGCGCCGTAGCGGAAAACGGCGCCGCGGTCGAGCGTCCATCCGGTGAGCACCGCCGTGCGCAGACTTTTCCCGTGCAGTGCCTTCGGCAAGCTTTTGCCCGAGGGCGGCCAGATGAGAACGCCGCCGGCGAAGGTCTGCGCGTCGTAACGCCGATAGGGCGGAAGATCGACGCCGCTCTCGCGGTAGACCTCGCACATCGTGTCGATAGCGCCGTGCACGGTCAGCGGCAAACCGGCGCGTCCCAAAATAGCAACGGCTTCCTGCGCCTTTCCTAGCGAATAGGCGAAAAAGACCGGGACGGCATCTTCTTCGAGCGCGGCGCGCGCGAATGCGACCATTTCGCCTGCGACCTCATCGCGCGGCGGAAACGCATACTGCGGACGGCCGTACGTGCATTCCATCAATACGACGTCGCAGCGCTTTACTTCCGGGGCCTCCGCCGTGTAGGCCGGCGCGAGATTGAAGTCGCCCGTGTAGACGAAGCGGCCCGCCGCGCCTTCGATCAGGAGCTGCGAACTTCCCAAGACGTGGCCCGCGGAGAAAAGCGTCAACCGGTGGGCGCCGTCGCTCCATGGCTCGTTATACGCATGTTCCTCGAAATTGCAGGCGGGGCGCGGCTTTTCGATCTTCGCGATCAGCGAGGTTTGCACGGGGCGCTTCGGGGCGCGCGAGAAACGCGCGCGGCAGATGCGCGCGGTGTTGGGCGTAGCGATCACGACCTCGTGCTCGCGCGCGTGATCGCTATGGCCGTGCGAAACGTAACAACGCTCGCGCGAGCGCATCGAATCGATCCAAAGATCGATGGCCTCAACGTAGAGTGATTTTGCCGACAAGGAGAACACGGTCGAACGTGAGTTCGGTCCGTGGCACCGCGCCGCCTCCGCCTGAACCCGCTCGGGCTGCGATGTGTTATGGAGGTCCCGCACAGCTGTAAGGGGCTTTCCCGTTAGGAGTTCTGTCGAATGGCACGGATCTATGAGAATATTACCGACACGTTCGGCAACACTCCACTTGTAAAAATCCCGCGGCTTAACAAGGGCTTGCCCGGTACGGTGCTCGTGAAGATGGAGTCATTCAATCCGGCCGGCTCCGTAAAGGATCGCATCGGCGTTGCGATGATCGAAGCCGCCGAGCGCGAGGGTCGCTTGCGCCCCGACTCGATCATCATCGAACCGACCAGCGGCAACACGGGGATCGCGCTCGCCTTCGTGGCCGCCGCCAAAGGCTATCGCTGCATCTTAGTGATGCCCGACACGATGACCGTGGAACGGCGCAATCTGCTTAAAGCGTACGGAGCGCAAGTCGTATTGACGCCGGGCGTCGACGGCATCAAGGGCGCGATCGCTAAAGCGGCCGAGATCCATGGCGCAAACCCGACAAAATATTTTATGCCCCAGCAATTCGAGAACCCGAACAACCCGGCGATTCATCGGCGCACCACGGGCGAAGAGATCTGGCGCGATACCGACGGCGCCGTCGATATCTTCCTGGCTGCCGTCGGCACCGGCGGGACCATCACGGGCGCCGGCGGTTTGCTCAAGGAGCGAAAGCCCGGGCTGCGCGTGATCGCTGCCGAGCCCGACGCTTCGCCGGTGCTCTCAGGCGGCACGCCCGGGCCGCACAAAATCCAAGGCGCGGGCACGGGTTTCGTTCCCGCCGTGCTCGATGTCAAGGTGTACGACGAGGTGATCCGCGTCACCGACGACGATGCCATTGCGATGGCGCGGCGCGCGGCCCGCGAAGAGGGCATGCTCGTCGGCATTTCGGCCGGTGCGAATATCTGGGCTTCGTTGCAAGTAGCCGCGCGTCCGGAATCGAAAGGCAAGACGATCGTTACGATCGGCTGCGATACCGGCGAGCGGTATCTCTCCAACCCGGTCTTTGCCGACCAAGAAGCTAACGTCATCGAACCGGCGCTCGTCTAGCACCGCCGGCGCCGCGGCGCGGCTTCGAGAATCCCGAGAAAGAAAGTTGCGCGAGCGTGCAGAGTCGAGTTCTTCAAGGTGAGCCATTCGTCGAGGTAACGCGCGCGGAGACGGTGGAATCGGTTCATCGCGGCGCCGCGTGCGCCGTCGATTCGCGGGGTGCGGTGATCGCGGCCGTCGGCGAGATCGACGTGCCGGTCTACCTGCGCTCGGCCGCAAAGCCGTTTATCGCGGCGGCGGCGATCGCCGCCGGGGCGCGCGAGCGCTTCGGGCTGCAGCCGCAAGAGATCGCGGTAATGGCGGCCTCACACTCCGGCGAAGCGTTTCACGTCAATGCCGTGCGCTCGATTCTGCAAAAGATCGGTCTCGACGAGCATGCCCTGCAATGCGGCGCGCACGCGCCGTATAACGCGCAAGCCGCGCTCGATCTCGAGCGGGCGGGTCTCCCGTTCACGGCGCTGCACAACAATTGTTCCGGTAAACACGCCGGCATTCTCGCGCTCTGCCTGCTGCTTGGGGCCGACCCCGCGACCTATCTCGACGCGCGCAATCCGGCCGAGGCGGCGATACTGGCGTTTTGCGCCCGCCTCTCCGGCGAGCGCGTCGAAGACCTCGCGCTCGGAATCGACGGCTGCGGCATCCCGGTCTACGCGACGCCGCTGCGAAATGCGGCTCTATCGTTCATGCGATTCGCGACGCTCGAAGGCGTCTCCGACGAAGACGCCCGCGCGCTGGAGATCGTGCGTTCGGCGATGATCGCTCATCCGGCCTACGTGAGCGGGACCGGCGAATTCGACACGCAGCTCATGAACGTTACGGAAGGGGCGCTCTGCTGCAAGGGCGGTGCCGAAGGCGTGCACGCCGATGCTGCGATCGGCGCGGGCGTCGGTTTCGTGCTGAAGATGGCCGACGGCAGTTCGCGCGGACGCGGTCCCGCGACGATCGCAAGCCTGCAGGGTCTGGGCCTGCTCGACGGCCCGCAGGCGGCCGCCTTAGCGGAGTTCGCGCACCCAATCGTGTATAATCGGGCAGGACGTGCGGTCGGGGAGATCCGCGTCGTACGTTCGACCATCGCTGTCTTAAAAGCGGGTATAAACGAAGATCTTGTCTGAGTATTTACGCCAATTAAGCGGGCGCGTGCTCGTCTTTGACGGCGCCATGGGAACGCAGCTCATGGCCCTCGAGCTTACCGCCGACGATTTCGGCGGCGCGCAGTACCTGGGGTGCAACGAAGCGCTCGTTCTGAGCCGCCCCGATCTCGTTCAAGCGATCCACGAGAGTTATCTGCAAGCGGGCGCGGACGTCGTCGAGACCGACACGTTCACGGCATCGCGGCTCAAACTCGACGAGTATGGGCTGGGCGATCGCGTCGCCGACGTCAACCGTAACGCCGCGCGCCTCGCGCGCGCCGCGTGCGACAGCTATTCGACGCCCGAGAAGCCGCGGTTCGTGGCCGGTTCCATGGGGCCGACCGGCATGCTCGTTTCGTCGTCGGACCCATCGCTCTCGAAGATCACCTACGACGAACTGGCAGATATCTATGGCGAACAGGCGCGCTTTCTCGTTGAGGGCGGCGCCGATCTCTTGCTGCTCGAAACCATGCAGGATCTGCTGGAACTCAAAGCCGCGATCGCCGGAATCGTTCGCGAATTCGACCGCGGTCTGCGACGAGTGCCGATCCAGGCGCAGCCGACGCTCATCACCGAGGGCCGCATGCTGCTCGGTACCGACATTCGCGCGATTTGCGCGACGCTCGACGCGCTGCCGATCGACGTCATCGGTTTGAATTGTTCGACGGGTCCCGCCCAGATGCGCGACTCGATGCGATATCTCACGGAGATGTCCGATAAGTTCGTCAGCGTCATTCCCAATGCGGGCCTCCCCCTGATGGGACCCAAAGGCGAGACGATCTATCCGGAGACGCCGGAGGAGCTGGCGCGCGAACTCGGCGACTTCGTTCGCGAGTTCGGCGTCAACGTGGTGGGCGGCTGCTGCGGCAGCACGCCGGCCCACATCTCGGCGATCTGCGCCGCTATCGAAGGTCTGCACGGCCGCTCGCCCCAGCCCAAGCCGCAGCAGTATGCCGCGTCGGCGATGACGGCGCTCTCGCTGGAACAAGAGCCGCGTCCGCTCATCATCGGCGAACGCATCAACGCTCAGGGATCGCGAAAGCTGAAGCGTTTGCTGCTCAACGAGCAGTACGACGACATCATGCTCGTCGCACGCGAACAAGTCGAAGGCGGAGCGCACGTGCTCGACGTCTGCTGCGCCGTTACCGAGCGTACCGATGAAGACGAACAGATGCGTCTGATCGTCCGCAAGCTCGCGCAGTCGGTCGAAGCGCCGCTAATGATCGACTCGACCGAACCGAAAGTGATCGAAGCCGCGCTCAAAGCCAATCCCGGCCGCGCGATCGTAAACTCCATTCACTTGGAGAACGGCCGCGTCAAAGTCGATCAGATCGTGCCGATGGCCAAGGAGCACGGGGCCGCGCTCGTCGCACTCACGATCGACGAAGCGGGAATGGCGAAGACGGCGCAGCGCAAGGCCGAGGTCGCGCAGAAGATCTACGATATCGTCGTAGACGAATACGGCATCCCGGCCGGCGCCCTGATCTTCGACGATCTCACCTTCACGCTCGCAACGGGCGACGACGAGTACGTCGATTCGGCCGTCGAAACGATCGACGGAATCCGGCGTATCAAAGCGCAGATGCCCGGCGTGCTGACGTCGCTCGGTGTGAGCAACGTGAGTTTCGGGCTCAAGCCGCACGCGCGCGCGGCGCTCAACTCGGTTTTCCTGCACCACTGCGTGCAAGCCGGGCTCGATATGGCCTTGGTCAATCCGAAAGAGATTACGCCCTACGGCGAACTCGATGCGACCGAACGCGAACTGTGCGACGATCTCGTATTCAACAAGCGGGCGGACGCGCTGCAGCGCGTCATCGAACACTTCGAGGACGCCGGAACCACGCGCGCGTCGGCCGGAGACGCGCGCGACGAAGACGCGGACGCGCCGGCCGAAGTGCGCATTCACAACGCGATCCTCCGCCGTCGAAAAGACGGAATCGAAGCGAAGGTCGACGAGGCGCTCGCGCGTCGCGATCCGGTCGACGTGCTCAACAACGTCTTGCTGCCCGCAATGAAAGAAGTCGGCGATAAGTTCGGGTCGGGCGAATTGATCCTGCCGTTCGTTCTGCAATCGGCCGAGGTGATGAAGAAGGCCGTCGCGCATCTCGAGCAGTTTCTCGAGAAGAAAGAAGGCACGAGTAAAGGCAAGGTCGTGCTCGCAACCGTCTTCGGCGACGTCCACGACATCGGCAAAAATCTCGTCAATACGATCCTGAGCAATAACGGCTACACCGTGTTCGATCTAGGCAAACAAGTGCCGATGAACACGATCCTCGAGAAGGCGATCGAGGTCGGCGCCGATGCGATCGGACTCTCCGCGCTCCTGGTTTCAACGAGCAAGCAGATGCCGATCTGCGTGCAGGAACAGGACCAACGCGGCCTCGCGTTTCCGGTGCTCGTCGGCGGCGCGGCGATCAACCGGGACTTCGGCCGACGCATCTCGATGCTCGAC
The DNA here is from genome assembly GCA_036559195.1 of Candidatus Baltobacteraceae bacterium. Classification (NCBI taxonomy): domain Bacteria; kingdom Bacillati; phylum Vulcanimicrobiota; class Vulcanimicrobiia; order Vulcanimicrobiales; family Vulcanimicrobiaceae; species Vulcanimicrobiaceae bacterium. The sequence continues at coordinate 22,067 of DATBTN010000054.1, read as the reverse complement.
GAAGGCAAACGGGTCTTCGCACCGGGACTCTTTTATGCCAAAGACGCCTTCGAAGGGCTCGACATCATGGAGGCGCTCGTCGGCAACCCGCAATCGCGCGAAGCCTTCGTCGAGCGCATGAAGGGCGAAGCGGTCGCTGCGAACGCCGCCAAAGCGGCGGCCGTACCGGCCAACGGCGCGCCGGTCCGCATCGCGGCGGTCAAGAACGAGCGGGTGGATGTTCCGCGCGCCCCATTCTTTGGGCCGCGCACGCTGGCGCACATCGATTTGCCCGATCTCTGGCCGTGTTTCGATCTGCGCAGCCTGTACCGCTTGTCGTGGGGCGCGGCGAACACCAAAGGCGAGGCGTTCGAGCGATTGATCCGCGAGGAGTTCGAGCCACGTTTGAAGCGCTACCAGGAACTCGCGCAGAACGGAGCGCTGCTCGCGCCGCGCGTCGTGTACGGGTATTTTCCGGCGGCCGGCGTCGGCAACGACGTCATCGTCTACGATCCGAACGACACGGCGCGCGAAATCGCCCGCTTCCCGTTCACGCGCCAGGCCGGTGGCGAACACTTGTGTCTGGCCGACTACCTGCGCGAGCCGGAGAACGGGCGCGGCAGCGACGTCGTCGCGCTGCAAGTCGTCACCGTCGGCACCGAAGCCTCGGAGCGCACCGAGGTGCTGCAAAAAGCGGGCGACTACAGCGAGTCCTATTTTCTGCACGGCTTCTCGGTGCAGAGCGCCGAGGCGCTCGCCGAGTGGTCGCATCGTCACATTCGCGCGGAACTCGGACTGGCGCCCGATCGCGGCAAGCGCTACTCGTGGGGATACGGCGCGTGCCCGGACGTGCTGCAGCACCGCATCGCTTTCGATCTGCTCGACGCGCAGAATGCGATCGGCACGATTCTAACCGACGCCGGTCAGATCGTTCCCGAGCAATCGACCGCGGCGATCGTCATGCATCACCCGCGCGCGAGCTACTTTAACGCGGCCGCGACCCGGGAGCTCGAGCCGGCGTAGCGACGTGTTCGGGGCGGATTCCGACGCCGACGAGGCGTGCGGGGATCCGGCGCAGCCACGGAAAGGCGTTCATCGCGCGCAGCGGCCACGGCGCCGAAAGTTTGCCCTGGCTATTCAAAACGGCGCTGACGATGCGATCTTGGATGAAGACTTGCATGCGCTGCGTGACGCGGGTCGGAAACTCGCGGCGGCGCTGCACCCGGGCGAGATCTGAGCTCGAAAGGTTTTGGTGCAGCAGCGGATCCGCGAGGATATTGGCGGACGCAACGGCATCCTGGATGGCGAGGTTGATTCCAACGCCGCCGATCGGCGACATCGCGTGCGCCGCGTCGCCGATGCACAGCAGTCCGGGCCGATGCCAGCGCTTCAGCCGATCGATCTTGACGGTCAGCAGCTTGATGTCGTCCCAGTCGCGCAGCTCGTCGACGCGGTCGGCGGCAAACGGGGCGAGTTTCGCGACGTCGTCGCGCAAAGCGGGCAGGCCGCGACGTTTGATTTCGTCCAGTTTGCCTTTCGCGATCACGAATCCGCACTGCCAATAGTCGCGCCGATCGATCATGACGAGGATTTTGCCGGCATCGACGCGTCCGAGCGCCTGACCGGGATCGCTCTCGCGGCGCGATAGCCGCATCCAGAGCACGTCCATCGGCGCGCCGAGATCGAGTATCTCCAAACCGGCTCGCTCGCGAACCTTCGAACTTCGGCCGTCGGCCCCGACCACGAGATCGGCACGAAACTCCTCGACGCCTTGCGGCGTCTTCGCGCGGACGCCGGCGACGCGTTCTCCATCGAACAGCAGATCCGTGACCTCCGCGTTCACGTACAGGTGAAAGCCCGGATAGCGCTTCGCTTGGTCGACGATGAAATTCAGGAAATCCCATTGCGGCATGAGTGCGATGAATGTGCAGCGCGTGGAGAGATGCGAGAAGTCCGCCACCGTAAATGAATCGTCGCCGATCTGACCGCCTAGCTCGCTCACCTCTTGATGCGGCAATCGGAGAAACTCGTCGAGCAGCCCCAGTTCGTACATGAGCTGCAGCGTCGACGGGTGGATCGTGTCGCCGCGAAAATCGCGAAAGAAATCGGCGTGCTTTTCCAGCACGGCTACCTCAAGGCCGGCGCGCGCGAGCAGGTATCCAAGCATAATACCGGCCGGGCCGCCTCCGACGATGCAGCAACGCACGTTCGTCATCGCCCGTTGACGTTCACGGCTTTCGAGCGCGCTCCTAGGGGGGAAGGGCGCGCGCGCCTAACCCAACGGCCTTACGGAGACGGCGGCCCGCCGTTTTCATCCGCTCGTGGAGGCCCGATGCGCGTTTTTCGATCCTTGATGACCCCGCTCGCCCTCGCGGCGCTGGCCGGCATGCTCGGCGCGTGTTCGAACGGCGGCGGGAGCTCGTCGTCAAACGCCGCTGGAACGACGGTGAAGATCGGCATCGACTTGCCGACCTCGGGCGGCGACGCATCGGTTGGCCTGAGCACGCAACAAGGCGCGCTGCTGGCAATCGAGCAAGCGCAGAAGAAGGGCTTACCGGGTGGGCTCGGCCTAGCGGCGTACCCGCTCGACGACGCGGTGCAGGGCGTGCACAGCCCGCAGCAAGGCGTCGCGAACGTACGCACGTTCGCGAGCGACGATGCGGTACTCGCGATGATCGGACCCTACAACTCGAACGTCGCTGCCGCCGAAATCCCCGTCACCAATGCCGCCGGGTTGGCCCAGATCGGTCCGTCGGTCGTGAGCGACGGATTGACGATGGGCGATGCGGCGAAGATGCTGCGACGCGCGAATCCGACCGTTAACGCGTTCTTTCGCGTTTGCAGCACCGATTCGCGGCAGGGTTCCGCGCTCGCACAGTTCGCACGCAAGCTCAACTATAAGAGCGTCTATATCATCGACGACAACGAAACGTACGGGCTCGATTTGGCGAACCGGTTCGAACAAGATTTCAAAGCGCTCGGCGGCAGCGTACTCGGACACGATCATCTGGCAAAGAACACGCAAGACTTTAAGGCGTTGCTCATCAAGGTGGCCGGCGTAAAACCCGACCTCGTCTTTTACGGCGGCGTCACCAGCACCGGCGGCGGTTTGATTCGCAAGCAGATGTTCGGAACGGGCCTCGGCAAAGTGCCGTTCATGGGAGGCGACGGCATCGCCGATCTCGCGACCGTTGCGGGAAAACTCAGCGACGGTACCTACTACACGCTGGCGGCGCCCAACGCGGAGAAACTCCCGGCAGCGCAGACGTTTGTGAAAGACTACGTCGCCCGCTACCATACGCCGATCGGTCCCTACAGCGCGAACGCCTATGCGGCGGCCGAAGTCGCCATCAACGCCGTGGTTCTCGCAGCCAAAGCCGATGGGAACAAGTTGCCGACGCGCGCCCAAGTGCTGGCGCAAGTCGCCAAGACCGACGCGCTCGCTACGCCGATCGGGCCGATCGGATTCGATGCTAACGGCGACGTGAAGAATCCGGTCATTAGCCTCTACGGCTTCAAGAACGGCGTTCCGTACTTCATCAATCAAATCAACCTCAAAACCTAAACGCCGCCGATGCACGAATTCCTGGCCCAGCTCATCAACGGTCTTTCGCTTGGCGGAATCTACGCGTTGATCGCGCTCGGTTACACGATGGTCTACGGGATTATCGGTCTGATCAACTTCGCTCACGGCGACGTCTACACGCTCGGCTCGTTCTTCGCACTCGCGATCTTCGGGTTGCTCGGCGTCAGCGGCGAGCTGCACGGCGTGGCGCTGATCGTGGACGTGACGATCGCGCTCGTCGGCGCGGCCTTGCTCTGTGGCTTAGTCGGCGTGCTGATCGAACGGCTGGCATACCGGCGCCTTCGCAACGCGCCGCGTCTCGCGCCGCTCATTACGGCCATCGGCGTGTCGTTTATTCTCGAGAACCTGATGCAGCTCTGGCGCGGGCCGGCGCCCGTCGCGTTTCCGAGCGTGATCCCCAATCCGACCTTGCACGTTGCCGGGATCGGCATCGCGACGCAGCAACTCGTCGTGATCGCGCTCGCCATCGTTATGATGACGCTGCTGCAACTGTTCGTGCATCAGACGCGAATCGGTAGGGCGATGCGCGCGACGGCCCAGGATCGCGAGGCCGCGCAGCTTATGGGTATCAACATCAATCGAACGATCGCCATTACGTTTCTCGTCGGCAGCGCGCTCGCCGGCGTGGCCGGCCTCGTCTCGGGCGTCTACTACCAGTCCACGTGGTTCTTCAATGGATTCGGCGCGGGGCTCAAGGCCTTTACCGCGGCAGTGCTCGGCGGGATCGGCAACCTCGCCGGCGCGATGCTCGGCGGGTTTCTCATCGGCATCATCGAGTCGTTCGCGACCTGGAAGCTCGGCGGGCAGTGGAGCAACGTTACCGTCTTTGCGATTTTAATTCTGGTGCTGGTCTTTCGGCCCGCCGGATTGCTCGGCGAGTCGCTGCCCGAAAAGGTATGATCTACCTCTACTTTCTGGTCACGATTGCCGTCGTGATCGCGGCGGAGCGGCTGCGAAACCGCCGCACGAAGACGATCGTGTATTTGGCGCTCGGCGCGGCGCTCTTGCTCGCACCGCTGCTCGATCGCAACGACTCGACGTACAATATTTTAGCCGACGCTGGTATCTTCGTGCTGCTCGCGCTCGGCCTGAATATCGTCGTCGGTTTCGCGGGCCTGCTCGATCTCGGGTATGCGGCGTTCTTCGCGATCGGTGCGTACACGTACGGGATGCTTGCGAGTCCGCAATTCGGGTTGCATCTTCCGTTTTGGGTGCTGCTCTTCGTCGCCGCCGGGCTAGCCGCACTCTTCGGATTGATCCTCGGCGCGCCGACGCTGCGCTTGCACGGCGATTACCTGGCGATCGTGACGCTCGGCTTCGGCGAGATCGTGCCGCAGATATTTCAAAACCTCACCAAGTATACCGGTGGACCCAACGGCATCAGCGCGCTCGATTTCCCTTCGTTTTTCGGACGCTCGTTCGGGCAACGCGCCATTCCCTATTACTACGTAACGCTCGCGCTGATTGCGATCGGGCTGTTCCTGGCGCGTAATTTACGCGACAGCCGTTTGGGACGCGCGTGGATGGCGATCCGTGAAGACGAGCTCGCGGCCAAGCACATGGGAATCAACACGACGCTCGTAAAACTCGCGGCATTTTCACTCGGCGCGTCGTTCAGCGGCTTGGGCGGCGTGGTCTTTGCGGCGAAGCTCAGTCTCGTCTCGCCCGATCTCTTTGCGTTTCAAGTCAGCGTGCTGATCGTCTCGATGCTCGTGCTCGGCGGTATGGGCAACATTCCAGGCGTGGTGATCGGAAGTTTGTTGCTGACGCTGGTCAACAGCGTCGTACTCCCGCAGGCGAATGTGCTGGCGACGGGCATCGGACTGCACGTCGATTTCAGCAACTACCACTTTTTCATCTACGGCGCGATCTTGGTTGCGATCATGCTCTTTAAGCCCGAGGGACTGCTTCCCAGCCGCCAACGGCGTGCCGAACTTCGCCACGCCGCCGTGCCCGAAGGATCGGTACCGTGAGCGCGCTGCTCGACGTAAGCGGCGTCGGCAAGACGTTTGGAAAACTCGTTGCTGCGAACGACGTGTCGTTCGCCGTCGAAAGCGGCTCGATCGCGGCGATCATCGGACCCAACGGCGCCGGCAAATCGACGGTCTTCAACACGATCACCGGTATCTATCTGCCGACGACCGGCAGCGTCTCGTTCGACGGTTCGCGAATCGACGGCCGGCCCACGCATGAGATCGCGGCGCTGGGCATCGCTCGCACGTTCCAAAACATCCGGCTCTTTTCGTTCATGTCCGCGCTCGACAACGTGATGGTCGGCGAGCACGCGCGCATGCACGCGCGCATCTGGGACTCGCTCCTGCACACGCCTTCGCAGCGCGTCGAAGAACGCAAGACGAGCGAACGCGCCCGCGAATTGCTGGAGTTCGTCGGCCTCGACGGCGTTCGGGAATCGTACGCGCGCAATCTGCCGTACGGATCGCAGCGCCGGCTCGAGATCGCGCGCGCGCTCGGGAGCTCGCCGAAGCTGTTACTGCTCGACGAGCCGGCGGCCGGCATGAACCCGCGCGAGAAGCACGATCTGGCCGGCTTGATTCGCGCGATTCGAGATCGCGGCGTGACCGTGCTGCTGATCGAACACGATATGAGCCTGGTCATGAGCGTTTGCGAAGAGATCACGGTACTCGATCACGGCGAATGCATCGCGCGCGGAACGCCGGCGCAAGTGCGCAACGATCCGCGCGTCGTCGAGGCCTATCTGGGCGCGCCCGCCGAGAGTGCGTCGTGAGTTTGCTCGAAATCCACGGGCTCGACGCGCACTACGGCGGGATCCAAGCGCTGCGCGGCGTCGACCTGCACGTCGACGAGGGTGAAATCGTCGCGCTGCTCGGCTCCAACGGCGCCGGCAAGACGACGACGCTGCGCGCGATCAGCGGCTTGCTCAAACCCTCGGCCGGCGGCGTGCATTTCGACGGACGCGACCTGCGCCGCCAAACGCCCGACGAGATCGTGCGTCTAGGAATCGGCCATTCGCCGGAGGGGCGGCGCGTGTTCGCGCGTATGACCGTTCGCGAAAACCTCGACGTCGGCGCCTATACGGTCAAGTCGCGCGCGCTCGTCGCCGAGCGGCTCGACTACGTGCTCGCGACGTTTCCGCGCCTCGAGGAACGCCTCGAACAATCGGCGGGCACGCTCTCGGGCGGCGAGCAGCAGATGCTCGCGATGGGGCGCGCCCTCATGAGCGGCCCACGTCTGCTCTTGCTCGACGAGCCGTCGCTCGGACTCGCGCCGATCCTGGTGCAAACCATCTTCGGCGTGATTCGCGAGATCAACGCACGCGGTACCACGGTACTCTTGGTCGAGCAAAACGCGCGCCAAGCGCTACGCATCGCGCGCCGCGGCTACGTACTCGAAACCGGCAACATCCGCTTCGAGGGCGCCGGCAACGATCTCCTCAACAACCCCGCCGTCGCCGAAGCCTACCTCGGCACGGCGTGAAACGTCCGATCGCGTTCGTGTCGTTTGGATCGTGCCGTCTACAAGTACCGTCCCCCGACCGTTCGACAACCCCGTCCTTCGACAAACTCAGGATGACAAAGGGGCTCAAGTTTTTCTCACTCGCCCCCTTGTCATCCTGAGCCTGTCGAAGGACGACAAAGTGCACGCCCCTCGAGCAAGCTCGTCCCCTCGACAAACCCGTCCTTCGACAAGCTCAGGATGACAAGGGGAGCTGCTTGCGAGGGGGACGAGTGCGTTGCGGCGGGCCTCTGAGGGAGGAGCGGAGCCAGGATGGCGGGAGCGACGACGAAGGGAGCAGCTTTTTCGCACGATGCGAAAAAGCGGGCGTCCCGCAGCAACGCACTCGTCCCCCTCGCAAGCCCGCACGCTCACGGGCTATGAAGCTGCAGCGGCCACAGGGGAGACGCAGTCGCCGTGGACCATCGTTCCGCCGACCATCGTGCCGATGACGTGATAATCGTCGTTCCAGAACGAGAGATCGGCGCGTAAGCCCTTCGCGATTCGGCCCAGGTCGCTCTCGTAACCGAGAAGTTTCGAGGGCGCGTGCGTCACGGCCGCGATCGCCTTGGCAAACGAAATCTCCGTGTACGTCATGTAGTTGCGCAGCGATTGATCCATCTTGACGGCGCTGCCGGCAATCGTGCCGTCTTCGGAGCGCATCACGCCGCCTTCGACGCGATAGCCCGGACCGGCCGGCGGCATTAGATCGGTTGCGAGGATCAGCCGGTCGCCGATCGTGCGGTGCAGAATATCGACCATGACCGGCGCCACGTGATGACCGTCGCAGATCAGCTGCACCATCGTGCGCGTATCTTGAATGAAGGCCGCGAGAATCGACGGTTCGCGGTGATCGAGCGGCAGCATCGCGTTGAACGCGTGCGTGAGCGAACGATAGCCCATGCCGATCGCCAGCATACCTTCGCGATACCGCGCGCCCGTATGTCCCGCCGAGCAAACGCAGCCGTGTTCGAGAAAGACGCGCGCGGCTTCACCGGCGCCGTCGATCTCGGGCGCGAGCGTTACCATCAGACACGCGCCTTTACACGCATCGACCATCGCTCGGGCGCGCTCTGCCGATGCGGGAATGATCCACTCGGCGCGATGGACGCGTCGAAATTTCGGATTGAGGAACGGCCCTTCAAAATGAATGCCCAAGCAACGCGCTCCGCGCGGCTCGTCCTCTTCGAGCTGATGCGCCGCTTCGACGACTTCGCCGGCAGCGTGCAGCATCGATTCCCAAGGAGCCGTCATAATGCAGGCGACGAATGCCGTGGCGCCCTGGCGCGCGTATTCGACCGCCGCAACCGGCACCGCGTATCCTTGATCGCGATTGAATAGAAACTCACCCGCACCGTGCGTGTGGAGCTCGATGAGTCCCGGGGCGATCGTCGTACCGGCGGGGAGATAAAAGTCGCTCGGACCGTCGGCGGGAAGAACCTCGCTGATTCGACCGTTCGCAACGACCAGGCGACCGTAGGTAGATGACCCATCGCCGATCGCAAGCGTCGCGGGGCCCAGGGTGAAACGGTCAGACGTGGGAATTGCCTCCTTCGCCGTGCACGCCGAATGCTTCGTCGCAGCCCGGCGTACTCCCCACATTCGGGAGCGCTGTAGAACCCAAATCTACTTCCCGAACAAACGCGCGAGCAAACCTGTTTTTGCTTTTTCGCGAACGACGGATGTTGCAACCGCCGCCGGTGCGGCCGCCGCGCGTTCGAGACGGGCTAAACGCGCCATATGAGCCTCCGCATGCCCTTCGAGCGTGGAGATCAGCGCATCGAGTTCGTTCCATCCGGCGGGCGCGCGCCCCTCGCGCTTCGCTTGCGAATATTCGAGCGTCGAGATCGTAAAGATGCGCTGCGATTCGATGTTGTGCTCTTGGAGATACTGCTGCGCGAGCGCGACGACGTGGCGCCGTTCGGATGCGGACTCGTTGTCTGCAATCGTGTGCGCGAAGAGCATCGGCTTGCCGAGCTCGGCCACGCGCTCGTAGATCGCGAGTTCGCGATCGGAGAGCTGACGCGAAAAGAGGCAAAGCACCTCGCTCGAAGCCCGAGCCGCCACGATGCAAATGTCTTCGGCCATCGGATCGCCCGTATCGAAGGCCGGCGCGTGCACGAGCACGAGCTCGCGCGGGAGTTTCCACGGAACCAAAATCAATACGGGATTGCGGGTGGCTTCATCGAGTGCCGACTCGATCTCGACCTCGCGCCACTCGCCGCCCTCGTGTAACGCGAACGCCTGCTCTTGCTCGCCATAGCGTACGTGAACGGGGTACGCGATGACGCCGGCCGTCTCGTCGGCCAAAACGCGGCGACCGGCGACGGTGTTGATCAGGCTCGATTTTCCGCGCCGCAGCGCGCCGAGAACGGTCACGCGCCACCGCTGCGGGCGCAGCCCGCGTCCGTACGCCTCGCGATCGAAGATCTGCTCGACGTGCGCGCGCCGGATCGCCTCGGGGCCCGCGTCGGCGGGCGCGATCTCTTCATCGCGCGTGAGAAACGCATCGACGGTCTCGCCGACGCGCGAAAGAAGCGCGGCAATCGCTTCGCGCCGCGCCTGCAACTGCGCGACGACGTTCGCGACATCGCCGCCCTGCGCCCGAACCGCCAGGGCGCGCTCGATGGTTCCGATCTCGGCCTCGCGCCGGCGCTCGGCTCCTCCGGCTAGCTCGGCATCGTAGCCATCGTACATGCGCGCGAGCTTCGCGGCCGTGTCGGCACCGAACGCCGCGATCTCATCGCGCAGTTGCGGAAAGATCGTCGCCCGCAAATCGGCCGTAAGCTCGCGTTTCATATAGCTGCCGGGCGACGCCCCGGCGAAGCGCGCGGAGATCTCTTGCACCAGTGCGATCGCGGGTCCGCCGATCGCTTCGAGTACGATCGTCGCGGCGATCGCGTCGCGGACGTCGCCGTTCCACACGCTCGTGCCCGGCTCGGCTCCGAACGAAAGCGCGGCAGTATCGGCGAGGGCGAAGCGCAGTGGAACGAGCGCCGTCCCGCGCACGACGGCAGCGTCGAGTTCGGCGCAAACGGCCGCGGCGACCTCGTTTGCGAACTCACCGACAACCTGCGCGAGCGCGCGGTCGACGAGGACGTGCAAACGCGCGCGATCCCGCAGCCGCGCGATGTCCGCGGTGTCGAAGGTTTGCCCGAGCGCGCGTTCGATATCGTCGATCAACGCCGAGGTCTGCCGCGCGAGCGTCTCTTTGCGCGCGGCGGCGATCGCACCAAGCGCGCCGCGCTCGGCGGCGACGCCGAGGTCGAGACGTTCGAGATCGGGCAGGAGCAGATCGCGGCGAGCGCTCAGCGCGACCGGAGCGAGCGCGAGCATGGCGAGGTCGCGTTCGATTTGAACGAGCGCGTCGCCGGCCGCTTCGCGCACGCGCTCGTTGATGCGGCGCAGGCGCGATCGGCCGGTCGTCTTGATGAGCGACGCGTCGAGCGCGCCGAGAAAGCGTTCGAAGCGGCTCGCTTCGACCAGCGCGGCGTCTTGGCGTAGGACGCCGTCGGCATACTGTCGCGCCGAGAGCGCGTAGACGTACGTACCGGGTGCGTGAACCGCCGCGAGTTGCGCGATGCGCTCGTGCGCGCTCTCCCACGCGAGCCGCCCATCGCGCTGACGCTGGTCCCAAAGATCGATCTTCGTTTGCACGATAAAGATCGAGTCGATGTGTTGGCGGACGATACCGAGAAACGACGCATCGCCCTCGGTAAACGGCTGCTGCGTATCGATGAGGTAGAGGACGGCGTCGGCGGCCGGCAAGAACTGCAGCGTCGCGCGACGATGCGCCGGATTGACCGAGGCGAGCCCCGGCGTATCGGCGACCACGAAGCCGCGCCCTAGAAACGGCGAATCGACTTTAACGACGACGCGAGTCGGTGCGCCGCGATCGTCTTGCGTCGCGCTGTGCACGGCGCCGGCGTCGCTCGTACTGCCGGCGACCGCCACGAAGTTGGAGAGGCGGTCGAGCGGGATTCGCTCGGAGCGGCCGTCCTCGTAGTACGAATAGGCTTCGTTGACCGGCGAGTATTCGAGTTCGGTGATCGTCGCCGTCGACGGATTGATGTCGGTCGCGAGCAGGCCGACGATTTGTTCGCGACCCTGCACTTCCTCGTAGCGAAACTTCCCGAGTAACGCATTGAGCAAGAAGGACTTGCCGCTCGAGAATTCACCGACGACCGCGAGGACGAATCGCCCGCGCTCGAGACGCAGCCGCGCGGCTTCCAGGTCGGAGCGCGGCTTCTCGGGTAAGAGTGCTTCGAGTTGCGATAGTTGCGCTACGATGTCGTCGCGGACGGCCTCGTACCGCGCCATGGCATCGGCGTCGATCTTCACGCGGCGTTACGAGCGGATGAGCGCGAGTGCCTCGTCGCGGTTCTTTTCCATCAGTTCCTTCGTATCGCCCTCAACGTTCAACCTCAATAGGGGCTCGGTATTCGACGGGCGGATGTTCATCCACCAATGCGGGTATGAAATCGTGACCCCATCGAGGTGATCGATTGCGGCGTCCTTGTGATGCGACTCGATTTGCGCCATCTTAGCCGGGATGTCTTGAACTTCGCTGTTTATTTCGCCCGAGCGAAAGCGCGTGTCGATCGGAGCGATCACCGCGCTGACGTTCTTATCGGTCTCGCTGAAGACTTCGAGGCATTGCATCAGCGCGATCATGCCCGAATCGGCGTACCAGTTTTCCTTAAAGTAAAAGTGTCCGCTGTGTTCGCCCCCGAAGATCACGTCTTCGTCGCGCATCGTTTTCTTGATGAGCGAGTGACCGACTTGCGAGCGAATCGGGACGCCGCCGCTGCGTTCGATGACCTCGGGCACGCTGCGGCTGCAGATCAGGTTATACAGGATGCGGCTGCCCGGGTAGCGTTTGAGGGTGTTGATCGCCACGATGGCGGTGACCATATCGCCGCCGATCAAGCCGCCGGTTTCGTCCACGATGAACATGCGGTCCGCGTCGCCGTCGAAGGCGACTCCAAGGTCGCAGCCGTGTTTGCGAACTGCCGCTTGAAGATCGATCATGTTCTCCGGTTCGATCGGGCTCGCCGGATGGTTCGGGAAACTCCCATCGAGTTCGAAATAGAGGGGAATGACTTCGCACGGAAGATGCTTGAAAACGTGTGGAACCGTAAGGCCGGCCATGCCGTTGCCGGCGTCGATTGCGATCTTGAACGGTTTGATCTTGCTTGCGTCGATAAACGAGAGGCAATGCGCCGCGAAATCCTCGAGGATATCGCGCTCGCTAACGGACCCCGGAGTTGCGGCCTTGGGCGGCAGGTTTCCGGCCGCGATCGCATCGCGGATCGTCGAGAGGCCGGTTTCGAGCGAGATGGCCTGCGCGCGATCTTTGGTAAACTTCATCCCGTTGTATTGGGCGGGATTGTGAGAGGCGGTGATCATAACGCCGCCGTCGTAGCCGTATTTGCCCACCGCGAAGTACAGCGCATCGGTGGAGACCATCCCGATGTCGACGACGTCGGCTCCGGCCTCGGTCGCTCCGCGCGCAAACGCTTCGAAGAGCTTTTCGCCGGAAGGACGCATGTCGCGACCCACGACGATCGTCTTCGCGCGCAGGAGCGAGGCGAAGCAGCGGCCGATCTGATATGCCGTATCGTCATTGAGTTCGGCCGGATAAATCCCGCGAACGTCGTAGCTCTTGAAAATAGCCGCAATTTGCTGCGTTTGCATGGCAATCGACGTTCGGAGGGCACTTTGAGGTCACCTATCTCGAAGGGGGGCGCGTGAGGCGAACGCCGCTTTGGCTCGCGCCGATTCTCCGCAGCGCCGGCACGCTTACGGCGACGGCAATCCTCATCGTAGCGCTGGCCTTTGCAGTCAGCGGCGCTTTTAGTACGCGCGCGCAGATCGCGGCCTCTTACACCGAGCAGCAGCACCTGCAGAACGCCGAGCTCACGCTGCAGGAGATGCTCAAACTTCAGCTCGATGAAGAGAACTATATCTACGCCTACGCGATCGCGCACGATCCGGGTTCGCTCGACGCGTTTCGCGCTACCTCGACGCAATTCGATACCAGTCAGCGCGAGTTGCGCGCGGTCCTGGTCGCGCAGAAACTAACCCCGGCGCTCGGCGCTTTCGACGATTATCTGATCGCGCACGCGGATTGGCACCACGAAGTCGCGCAGCCGCTGCTCGCGCATCCGAGCGCGAATGCGAGCCGGATCGACAAGCGCGGTAAGGTTTCGATCGACGAAGAGAGCCAGGACGCCCGCGCGATCGCCGCGCTGCTTCACGATCGCAGCACCCGCATCGCGAAAGAGACGCAGGATCAAATCAATCGAACGCTCTACTGGCGCGCGTTTTGGCTGATCGTCTTCGGATTGCTCGCCGTGCTATTCAATGCGTACCGTTCGCGGCTGGACCGCGCACTCGAAGAGGAGCGGACCACCACGCGGACGCTGCAGCGAGCGTTTAAGAGCGAACACGTTCCGCTCCCCAACTGCGAGATCGGCAGCGCCTACGCTTCGGCAAGCAGCCACTTGGCGGTCGGCGGCGACGTCTTCGACGTCTACCAGCTCTCCGAGCGGCTCGCGCTTCTCTTGATCGCCGACGTTAGCGGAAAAGGCGTCGATGCGGCGGTATTGACGGCGTTCATCAAGTTCACCATCCGTGGTATCGCGCTGCGGCGTCGCGATCCCGGATCCATCCTTGCGGAGTTCAATACGGCGTTTCCTCGCACCGTGGCCGACCCATATCTCTTCGTCTCGATGTTCGTGGGGATCCTCGACACGCAGGCGCTGCGTCTTCAATATGCCAGCGCCGGGCACGATTCGGCCTTCATTCGACGTTCCAACGGCGTGCAGCAACTCGCGGTCACCGGGCCCGTGCTCGGCGTGATGGAGGAGCCCTTCGACGTCAAGACCGTCTACCTCGACGACGGCGATACGGTCGTGCTCGCGACCGACGGCCTTACGGAGGCCCGCGATTCACACGGCGCGCTGCTCGATAGTACGGGCGCGATGGCGTGGATCGAGCATTCGAGCCGAGAACCGCAAGCGCTGGCCGACGAGCTGATCGCACAAGTGCGCGCGCGCGGCGGCAACGCGATGCGCGACGATCTGGCGATTCTGGCAATTCGCGTGTGCGAACCGCGCCTCGACGAAACGGTCGAACGTGGGTAGGCGCGTGCTCGCCGCGTTATTCGCGGCGCTCGTTGCGACGTCGGGATTGGCGATGGCCGATTGCCGCGTGAGCAGGGGGCAGCGAGTCGTACTTTTCGGCGGGGCCGACGATCCCGACGTACTGGTATGGGATAATAAGAACCGCCTTATCGAATATGCCGGCGGCTCGTCGGACACGCGAAAGTTCTTAACGCCGCACGCGGTCCTCGCCCGGCCGGGGACGATCGTCGTCGTGCAGGAATGCACGTCCGACGTCGTTCATCCGAAATTCCGTTTCACGACCGACGACGCGATCGGCGTGCAGATCGCGAGCGGCCCCTACCGCGGGAAGTACGGCTGGGTAACCGCCGCCGACGTGCGCGGCGCCGGAATTCCCGAGCGTTCGGATCCATGGTAGCCGGCGCGCCGAAGAGCGCCTCGCTGTTGGCGGCGTGTCCGCTCGCGCGACCGGCGCTCGGCGGGTGCGCGTGGTGCGGGCAACCGTTGCCGCCGCGGCGCCGAACGTGGTGCAGCGATCGCTGCGGTACCTCGTTTTGGAAGAACCATTGGTGGACGCTCGCGCGACGAGCGGCCAAACGCCGCGACAAGTACCGCTGCACGCGCTGCGGCCACGCCCTTCCCAAACGCGGCTGCACGCGCGCGCAACGCAAGAGCGGGCGGCTCGAAGTCAACCATCGCGAACCGTGCCGTGGAGCGCACGCGCGCTTGAGTTGCGCCCATCACCTGGAGAATCTCGAAACGCTGTGCGTCCCTTGCCACCAGGAACACACCTCCGCTATTCGCGTCGCGCGCGTTACTCGCGCCGGCTGACCGCAGGAAACACGCGCAGCGCGCCGCTCGGAGCGTGCACGATCTCCATCGGTACTCCGTAGGCCTGTTCGAGCCGGCCCGATTCGAAGACGGCCGCCGGCGTATCGATCGCGAGCATCTTTCCGCAGCCCAGCAGCATGATGCGGTCGGCAAATTCGGCCGCTTCGTTGAGATCGTGGAGAACGCAGACCACGCTCTTGCCGGCGAGCACTTGCTCGCGTAGCAGCGCGAGGATCGAATGCGCGACGCGTACGTCCAGATGACTGGTCGGCTCGTCGAGAAGCAGCACCGGGGCTTCCTGCGCGAGCCCGAGCGCCAGCCAAATGCGTTGCCGTTCGCCGCTCGAAAGCGTGACGAACGCGCGGGCGGCAAACGCGCGCATCCCAACCGCGTCGAGCGCGCGTTCGATCGCCGCGCTGTCGACCGCATCTTCGTGCCATTGCCACCAACGATGGTAAGCGTACCGGCCCGTCGCGACGACGTCGCGCACCGTCAGGTGCTCGCTAAAAAGATCGTCGCTTGCCATGAAGGCGATCGTGCGCGCGCGCTCGCTCGGCGACAAGCGGGCGATCTCGCGACCCGCGATGCAGAGAGTGCCGGATTCGATGGCGCGCGTTCCGGCCATCGCTCGGAGCAACGTCGTCTTGCCGACGCCGTTGGGTCCGAGCACGGCCACGAATTCGCCGGCGCGCACGTCGAAGCTCACGTCGTCGAGCAACGTTCGATCGCCGATTCGCAGGCCGACTTCGCGCGCGACGATCATCGCGGCCGTCCCCCGTCGTGCAGGTAGAGATATAAGAACGTGGGTACGCCGATGAAGGCCAGCAGCACGCCGATCGGCAGTTCCGCCGGTGCGACGATCGTGCGGCTGGCGGCGTCGGCGAGCGCGGTCAACGCCGCGCCGAGCAAGATGGAGGCGAGCACCACGAACCGCGTATCGGAGCCGACGATACGTCGTGCGATATGCGGAACGATCAGTCCGACGAAACCCACGGTTCCCGAAAGCGTTACGGCGCTGGCGGCCAAGAGCGACGAGGCCGCGAGAATCAGCCACTGCGCGCGGTCGACGTTGACGCCCGCGGCGGCGGCCCGCAGGTCGCCTAAACGCAGGGCGTTAAGCGCGGGAACGCTCAAGAGCGCGAGCGCCAAACCGATAAGAACGTACGGCATCGCAAACGCGATGTCGTGCCAGCCCCGCCCGGCTAACGAACCCGCAAGCCAGGAGATGATCGCGGTGCTGTAATCGGAGTTGCGCGAACGGGTGAGAATCGCCGCGATGATCGCCGCAAAGAACGCCGAGAGCGAGACGCCTGCGAGAATCAAACGGTTGACGTCGATGCCCGATCCGCGTCGCGCCAGCGTGGCCACGAGCAGTGCGGTGCCGATGCCGGCGACGAAACCGACGCCCGGTACGAGCGGCGCCGCGACGCCCAGGACGAGCGCCAAAACGATCGCGGCCGCCGCGCCGCTGCTCACGCCGATGAGCGACGGGTCGACGAGCGGATTGCGCAGCATCCCTTGCAGCAGCGCGCCGGAGATCGCGAGCGACGCGCCGACGACGAGCGCGATGCAAACGCGCGGCACGCGCAATTGCCAGACGATCGTGGTGAGATCGTCGTGTGCGCCCGGGTGGGCGAGCGCGCGCACGACATCGTGAAAGGCGAGTGCGGTGCCGCCGACGAGCAGGCTGACGAGCGCGGCGGCGAGCGCCACGAACGTCAAGCCTGCAAGCCGAAAGCCCACGTTAACGGGTCGAGAGCTCCACGACGAAGCTCCGGCCCGGCATCGGATAGCCGCCGATCTCGGCGTACCGCTCGTTCCCGAGATTCGACGCGCGCAGCGTTAAGAGCGCATCGCGGTCGAGCCGAAATCGCACGAACGCGCCGAGATTCGAGTACGTCGCCGGCTGGTCGAAGAGCGGCAGTCTCGAATCGACCGGCCCGCGTGCGCCGGCCGTGCGCATCGTGATTGCCGCGCTCTCGATCGCGGAGGCGGGACGGCCCAAAAAGCCGAGTTCGAGATTGGCGGCGAGGACCGGCCCTCGATTGGGCAAGCGTTTGCCCGAGTAGATGTCGATCGCCGGATCGCTATCGAGATCTCGTTCGCGATAGAGATTCGTGAGGTTGAGTTTCGCGTAATAGCCGCGGATGGGTACGGTTCGAATTGCGAACGTCAGGCCCGCGATTGCGGCGTGACCGACGTTCTGCGGCGTGTAGGTTTGATCGAGGACGATCAGATTTCGTCCGGTAGTGGTAAACCACGTCAGCGTGGCGCCGCCGAGCAGGCCGCGATCGACGAGCGAAACGTCGGCGACGCGCGTGCGCTCGACTTGGAGATTCGGGTTACTGAACCCCGGATAGTAGAGATCGCTTGCGTTCGGCGCGCGAAACGCCGTCGCGGCGTTGGCCTTGAGCGAGAGCTGCGGCGAAAGGCGCAGGATGCCGCCGATCGACGGTGAGAACGCTCCGCCCTGCGCGCCGTCGCGCTCGGCCCGAACGCCGGCGTAAAAACGCGACCCGGTGCGTGCGAGCCAATTTTGCTGCACGTAGATTGCGGTGCGCGCGAATCCGTGTACTTGCAGCGGGGAGCTGCCGTCGTCCACGCGCGCCACGCCGCGCGAGAGGTCGATGCCGTAGACGGTGCGCGTGCGGTCGCTCGAGAGTACGTTACGGAAGTTCGCCTCCACGCGTCCTTCGGTTAGGAGCTGCGCGTAGGGCGGCGGAATTGGCGCGCCGGCCGTAAAGGGATAGTTGGGGCAGCTCGAATCGACCGGGGTGTCGCACGTGTAGACGAACGATTGATGCGTGCCGCCGAGATCGAGCGTCGTCGTTGCGCGAGCGCCCGTACGCGCGAATGCGAGATGCGCGCCGGTATCGACGTCGTTTTCGCGGCTCGTGGCCGAGAGAAACCCGTCGGGCCCCGGTACGCCGAGGTGATGATCGCTCACGCTTGCGTCGAAGGCGGCGCGGATACGCCCGAAGTGACGGTCGAATGCAACGCGCGCCGTCGTCTGCGCGCTATCGGAGTTGGGACGCTCGCCATTGCCCGGCAAGCCGAAATCGTTGCGCGCGATCGTTCGCGAGAAGGAGAAGTTACGCGTTTCGAGGCTCGCTCCGCGCGTTCCGAAGGATCCGGCGAACGCGTCGAGGATCGCTTTGCCGGCCAGCGGCGTTGCGATCACGTTGATAACTCCGCCGACGGAGTCCGCGCCGTAGAGCGTCGAGCCGCCGCCTTCGACGACTTCGATACGTTCGACGCCGGTGGTCGGAATGGAATTGAGATCGAGATTGTTGATCTGCGAGCCGGCAGCCGGGAGACCGTTGACCAGTACCAGCACCTGCGACGTCGAGCTTCCGCGAATGCCGAAACTTGCGGCCGAACCGGTCGTGCCGTAGCGTACGAGATTGACGCCCGGTAACGTGGCGATTGCGTCCGCGATGCTGCGGTACCCGTGCCGGACGATCTCTTCTTTGGTGATGACGAACGTGGTCCGCGCCACCCGGTCGATCGACTCGTCCGAACGATCGCTGGTCACGACGTGCGCGATCTCCGGAGGCGCGCTTGGGGACGGCGAGGGCGCGGGCGTTTCTCGTGCTGCGGCGACGCCGGCGCTGCCGGCGATGATGAAGAGCGCGGCGCAAAGCGCACGCGCATGAAAGCGAGGGATCACTGCAAACCTTCCTTTTTCGCGAGGTGGTTAGAGCAGCGTTTGCGAGTGGTATCCTGACTCGCGGATCGTAGCCTCGATGCTCGGGCCTTCCCGGACAACCGTTGTCCAGTGACGTCGAGCGGCTCCCCGCATACAGTGGCGCGACCGTGCCGGCATCGTACCGGCTTCCCTCGCGCAAACGCGAACCGCATGCTTACGCAGCCGCAGGCGCGGCTTCCTGGTTTCCGGAACGTTCGCGGTCGTGATCAAGCGTTTCGCCCTCCTGGCCGCACTCGCGGCGATGCTGGCGGGCTGTTCGGCCGGCACGGTAGACCGGCGTGCGGGCGGCCCCGGCGTTGCAAAACGCGTCGTTTCGCTGATGCCGTCGTTGACCGCGGATTTATGCCGACTCGGCGCGGGCAAGGCCCTCGTGGGGGTCTCGGAATACTCGCCGACGGCAACCTGCGCGGCGCGCGCGCCGATCGTGGGAAATTTTGCGAGCGTCGACGCGGAACGAATCGTCGGGCTGCACCCCGACGTGGTGGTCGGCATCCCGTCCCAGCAGCGCATGACGCAAACGCTGCGTTCGGCCGGCATCGCGACGGTGTTCTTTAACGACGATAGCTTTGCCGATATTTTCACCGACATCACGGGCCTCGGCCGGCTGACCGGCCATACCGCGCAGGCGCGGGCGCTGGTCGCACGGCTGCAGGCGCGCACCGCGGCGCTTCGAGCGACCGAACGTTTCAAACGCCGGCCGCGGGTGTTCGTCGCGCTCGGCACCGGCCCGATCTGGACCGTCGGCCCGCAATCGTATCTCTCCCAGATCATCGATCTCGCAGGCGGCCGAAATGCCGTCGGGCGGCTGCCCGCGGCATATGCCGAATACAGCGCCGAAGCGTTGCTCGCAGCCCAGCCCGACGCGATCGTCACGGATCGCTTCACGCACCTCTCGACGGTGCTCGACCGCGAACCGTGGCGCTCGCTGCGCGCGGTGCGCGAGCACCACGTGTACGTTGCGCCCGACGAGTTCGAGCGCCCCGGCCCATCCTATAATGAAGGACTCCATTGGCTCATCGAACGTTTACGACCGCTAGCGACCTAACGCGCGCAATCTTGGTCGCGGTCGACGTCGACGATCCGCGCCGCCCGCTCGAACCCGAACTGCTCGAATTCGAAGCGCTCGCCGCCGCATCCGGAGCCGCCGTTATCGAACGCGTGGTCCAACGGCGCGCGCACGTCGATCCCGCGACCCTGGTCGGCAGCGGAAAGGCCACCGAGATCGCGGAGCGAGCGAAGGAACTGGGTGCCAATCTGGTGCTGGTACTCAACGACCTGCGGCCGCGGCAGCGCAAGAATCTCGAGAAGCTGGTTCCCCTGCCGATCGTCGATCGCACGATGCTGATTCTCGACGTCTTCGCGCAGCACGCGCGCAGCCGCGAAGGCAAGCTGCAAGTCGAACTCGCGCAACTGCGCTATCGTCAGTCGAACCTCATCGGTATCGGCGCCGATCTCTCGCGCCTTGGCGGCGGTATCGGCACGCGGGGACCCGGCGAGACGAAACTCGAGGTCGATCGGCGGCGTATCCAGGATCGCGTGAGCGTGTTGCGCCGCGCGCTCGAGGAAGTTCGCAAACAGCGTTCGACGCGGCGCGGCGATACGCGCGAGCGCGAACCGCTCGTGGCGCTGGTCGGCTACACGAACGTCGGCAAGTCCTCGTTGCTCAATCGGCTGGCGCGCAGCGACGCGTTGGTGGCGGATCAGCCGTTCGCAACGCTCGATCCGACGATGCGGCGCGCGTACCTGGGTCCGAACCGGTTCGTTCGCGTGGTCGACACCGTGGGTTTTATCACCGATTTGCCCAAGGATCTGGTGAGCGCGTTTCGCTCGACGCTCGAAGAGTTAAACGACGCCGACGTGCTGGTTCACGTCGTCGACGCGAGCAACCCCGATTGGCCGCGGCAGATGGAGGCGGTAGACGCGACGCTGCGCGACCTGGAGCTTGAGAACAAGCCGCGCATCGTCGTCTTCAATAAGGTGGATGCCGTAACGGGCGAACTCCCACACCTCGCGGGCGCCCTCTACGTGAGCGCGCGCGATGGGAGCGGAATTCCGGAGCTTCTGAGCAGGCTGTAATCCGCTTGCGGCCGGGGGGCGCCGCTCGCGAAACGCCGAACGGAAAGCGACGCCCCATGAAGAGCCTGTACGCCGCCGCCGTCACTATTGCGATGCTCTGCGGCTGCGCGCCGCACTATTCCGACGACGCGTTCGTCGCATCGGTCCGCAAGATCGAACCCTCGGTCGTGCTGCTGACGATGGACGTGCCCGGCGATACGAAGCAGAGTGCGGTTGACGAAGCCTACGCGAGCGGTACCGTGGTCGCGAGCGGCGCGTGGGGCAGCGACATTCTCACGGTCGAACACGCGATCGAGGGAGCGTGGAACCTGCACGTCACCATCGCAAACAAAGAGCGCGTGCCGGCCAGAATCGTCGCAAAAGACGCGGGTCTCGATGTCGCGATCGTGCGCACGAAGCGACCGAATCTGCCGGTCGTGCGTCTGGGCGATTCTAAAGACGCGCAGCCCGGCCGGCAGGTGGGGCTCCTCGGCTATCCGATCCCCGACCAATTCGATCAGGAAGGTTTGGGACTCGCAACCTCGGTCGATGCCGGGCGCATCTCGTCGCTTCGAAAGAACGCGATCGAAGTGACGCTGCCGATTGTGCCGGGTGAGAGCGGGAGTCCGATCTTTTTGAGCGACACGGGGGAGATCGTCGGCATGGCTGAATCGCGATTCGATGAAGAGCATTCGATTGGATTTGCGTTGCCGATTGATGATGTTCGGCGGTTTTTGCATCGGTGGGATGCGGGGCATGGATTGTAGGATTGGCAGGCTTTGGGGGGTTGGGGGCTTGCGGGCTTGCGGGCTTGCGTGGGGGGACGACGTTGTCGCGGCGGGACGCCCGCTTTTTCGCATCGTGCGAAAAAGCTGCTCGCTGACTCGTCGCTCTCGCCATCCTGGCTTCGCTCCTCGCTCAGACGCCCGCCGCGACAACGTCGTCCCCCCACGCAAGCGGGAGTCGCATACCATCGGGGGGAGGGGGATGTCGTCGTCGTCGTCGCTGTTGTTGTCATGCTGAGCCTGTCGAAGCATGAGCTTGTCGAAGCATGAGCCTGTCGAAGCATTGGATGGCCGGCGCGGCGTCCTTCGACAAGGTCAGGATGACAAAGCGGGGCCGTTATTGTTGCCATTGTCATGCTGAGCCTGTCGAAGCATGAGCTTGTCGAAGCATGAGCTTGTCGAAGCGTGGATTTTTTGGGGTGTTTGTTTGTTGATGTTTGAGTGGTGGTGATGGGGCATTTGCCGCTGTTGTTGTTTGGGTTGCTGGCGGCGATCATCGTGCTTTCGGTGATTGCGAAGCG
>DATBTN010000053.1 GCA_036559195.1 Candidatus Baltobacteraceae bacterium | reverse complement strand
TTCGCCGATGCGGCGCCGGTCGCGCGATCGATGGCGACGCGTTTCGAAATCCACATCGCGGTGAGCGCGGAATTGGTTTTAGCCATCACCTCGGGCAATCGGCGTTGAACGACGGAGACGCCGATGGCGAGAACCCCGCCGGCCACGGCCGTGTAGAGCACGAGGGCGACGCAATTCGGAAAACCAACCAGCGCCGCAATTGCAATCAAGAGTTTTACGTCGCCGCCACCAAGAAGGCCGGAGGCGTGCAGGATGATGCCCAGCAGCAGCGCCCCGAGGACCACCAATAAGGCCCGCTCCAGAGAAGCAACGCCTTGGAGCGAGACGAGCGCGAGAGCGAGAGCGAGCGTCGATAGGGTGAGCCAATTCGGGACGCGACGCGTACGCAAATCGATGCAGGCCGCAATCGCACAGGAGCCGCCGCCTAAAAGGACGGTAGCAACCGTGATAAACGGGCTGTCGAATTGCTGAAAAGTCATAATAACTGCGTTTACATCGCGTTTGCGACGGTCGTGAAAAAACCAGCGACGCTCGAATAAACGAGTGTCAAAGCGGTGATGCACGCGACCGCGATAAGGGTCACGATGAGCGCATACTCGATCATGGTTGCTCCCGATTCATCTCGGAAGAACTTGTCCGCGTATGCGGTCATCGCGACCCCGCGCATCTCTTTAGAGATCCGTTCCGATTGTGTTGAACATGGTCGAGATTCTTCCGCCCAACAGCGTGATCGCAGCGATACATGCGATCGCGATCAGGCTGACGATCAGCCCATATTCCACGAGGGTTGCGCCGCTGTCGTCGCGGACGAGGTTTACCAGAGCTGTTTTCATTGATGTTCCATCTCCTTACGGAAGCGAATGAGTATGTGAGAACTGAACCTCAGAGGGGGTCGCCCGACTCGATGGACACGTTTGGATTCGGCGCACCCACTTTGTAGGTGGTCGTCGACGCGGGTCCGCCTTCGGTCAAAGCGGCATTCACCGTGATGATGCTGCCGCGGAAGTAGTCGGGAGCGATCGGCATCGTAATCGCGTACTTGCCTTCGGCGCTGGCAACGGTGCTCGAGGTGTTGAGGAGCATCGTCGGCAGATCGCGTGAAATCTGCCCGTACAGCGAAATGCGAACCGGCGCGTTCGGCGGCGCGCTGCCGAAGACGCTGAGCGTTTCCGCGCCCAGGCCCCCGATCGCGCTGACCGTCAGCGGTCCTTGTCCCGATGCCGGCGCCTGCGGCGGATCGACGCTCTCGGCGGCCGGAGCAGCCGATGAGCGCGCGAGCCGGCCCAGGATGATTGCCGTATTATCGGAGACGTAGACATCGCGGTTGCGATAGGTCGGGGCGACGTCGGCCGCATCCGGCGTTCCGTTCACCCAATAGAGACGGGACCCGGCGCGGATAACGATATCCATTCCGGGCTTAACGAGTTCGACCGCATTCTCGGGATTGCGCTGCATGTACCCGTAGCCGTCCTGATGCGCGACCGAGACGAGCGAATGCATCGAAGTTGCCGCCGATGCAGATACCGTCGCGGCTATAAGCGCGAAGCACGAACATACGAGTGGTAGATAAATCCGTCGGAAAGACACGCCGACCTCCTGACCCTGTAACGTTCGACCATCATAGCCGCACGGGCCGCGAGTTGGAAGTCACCCATGGAAACATTAACCGACCGTACACGTCGTGTTTATGCGTTAACGCCCTTCCCGCGTGGCATAATGTAGCCCAGTCTCTCCCACGGTCTGCGTTAAAGCATCGGGAGGTTTTCGGTATGTCTTGGGAGTTTAGCACGTGAAATATCTGCGACGAATTGCGGCCGCAGCCGCCGCGTTACTACTGGCAGTCAGTCTCGGAGCGGCAACGCCGCGAGCGGCACTAGCGCAAGACGTAAACTTCATCTCGATCGACTCGGGACACTCCGTGGTCCTCCCGATCGCCGGGCTTTCGCGCGTGGCCGTCGGCGACGGCACGATCGCCGGCGTCGTACCGATCGGCACCTCGCAGCTCATCATTAACGGTAAGCTTCCCGGACACACGACGGTCATCGCCTGGGCCGGTCAGCATCGCCTCAATTATGAAGTGACGGTCATCCAAGCCGGCCTCGACGACGTTTCGCAGATCCTCCGCGCCGCGATCCCGTATCCCAACGTGCAGGTCGTAAGTTTCGGCCGCTCCGTCCTCGTGCGCGGCACCGTTGCCGATATGCAGCAGTTCGTCGACCTCAGCAACATGGTCAAACGCTTTAACGGAACCGTCATTCAAGACAACGGCAAAGACAAAGCCGACAAGTTTGCAATCATCAATGCGGTCAGCGTCGCCCATTCGCTCGGGTCGATTCAAGCCGAGTTCAATAGCACGCCGGGCGTTAAAGATCTGCAGATCGAGCCGGACGACAAGGGCAACGTGATGGTCAGCGGCCGGGTGCACGATCGCATCCAGGCCGAACAAGTACTCCGCCGCGCAAAAACGCTCGCCGGCCCCTATCTGGCCAGCGACGGCAAGATCATCGACCGCTTAGAGGTTGCAACCTCGAGCCAGATCGGCATCAAAGTCTACGTGCTCGAAGTCGATCGCACGGCGCTCAGTCAGTTGGGCGTTCGTCTGCAGAGCGCCGTCCCGGACGATCCGATCAACCCAACGAAATACGCGTTAGGCGATCCCAGCTTTCCGGCTACCGAGGGTCCGGGTCCGGGCGGCCTCGGCAAAGCGCTCAACCTCGGTGCGTTTTTCAGAACGACGCGCCTGGCACCAACGCTCGATCTCATTATGAATAGCGGTCACGCTCGCGTGCTGTCGTCGCCCAATTTGGTCACGACGCCCGGCAACGAGGCCACGTTCCTCGTCGGCGGTCAGATCCCGTACGTTTTTTCGACCGGCCTCGGGCAGGTGAGCGTGGTCTTTAAGAACTACGGCGTACAGCTCAAGGTTCTGCCGACGATCATGCCCGATGGTTCGATCGAGACGAAGATCACGCCGGATATCTCGAATCTCGATTATCAGAATGCGGTACAAGTCAACGGGTTCTTCATTCCAGCGTTAAAAGAGAGCACGCTCTCGACCGACCTCATCACGCAGAACGGCCAGAGCGTGATCATGGGCGGACTTCTCAACCGAGTCGAGCAGCGCACCATCACGAAGATTCCGTTCCTAAGTGCCCTGCCGATCCTCGGCAAGCTCTTCGAATCGACCCGCTATCAGGATGGCCAGACCGACGTCGTCTTCGTTATGACCCCGGAGATCATCACGCAATGATCGCGTGGGCGGCCGCTCTGCTTGAGGACGACACGGGCGCGGCGTTGCCCGAATACGCGATGCTGCTAGCGCTTCTCAGCATGCTCTCGATCGCCTCGCTCGCAACGATTGCAACGCTGACGGAAAGTACGTTGGAGGCAGCCTACACGCACTTCGAGCAGCTTCAGGAAACACCGCCGCAATGAAGCAGCGGCGTCGACCGATCGCCGATCGCGGAAGTGCGCTAGCCGAGACGGCGATCATCCTAAGCTTTACGCTGCTTTTGCTCTTCGGTACGATGCAGCTCGCGCTCTCGGGCTATTTTCAGATGCAGCTCGACGCCGCGACCTTCGAATACGCCCATGCTTACGCGCTCGGCGTGACGGACACGGCCGGACTCGATCAAGTCAGCCAGCTCTTCCCAAACGTTCCGTCCACCAGCGTTGTGTTTTCGGCCTCGAGTCCCCCGCTCACGAACGAGCCCGTCAATTTTACCCAGTTCGGGCAATTAACCAATCGTTATGGCGGCGCATCGATCATACGCCCGCAGCGCCTCAATGCGGTAGCCCAACTAAGCGTAAGTAGTTTCGGCTTCCTCTCCCAGAGTACGATCCCGTTCTCGGCCGCCGATGTTGAAGGCCGCTATCGCGTGAGCAATCACGACGACGATGCGCAGGGAGCTGCGTACGACTCGCAGACCGTCTACAACACGCAAGTCGATCCGATCACCGTCGACGACCAAAACGTTCCGCCGTATTATTTTAACTTTGGATTCCTGTTCCATTGCGACCGGCTACCCGGCTGGGGCGCGAGCTGTCCGGGCGGCAGCGAGCACCTGCATTCGCTCGGAATGGCCGAGTACCTCAAGGACGGCGACGACACGGTTGACGGGAACTACGACATGACGACGACCGGCGTAACCCAAGGCGAGGCCTTTCAGGCGATGGCGTGTCATCAGCGCATGTACGCGCAGATCGCCCAAGATCTGCCGCCCGCAAAACCCGTTTACACGCCCGGACGGTTCTGGGACGAGAATTCCGGGCAAACGATGGGCGGCCAAACGGTTTCGTTTCGGCTGATCTACAGCTGGGACCAGAACAGCATCGTCGGAGCCGGGAACGGGCTCGGACGAACGAGGCCTCTCTCGCCGCTCAATGGATGCAGCAATGACAATTAATGACGCGAGGCGAGCGCGCATCATGCATGGCCAGCGCGGGCAAACGCTCCCGGTCTGGGCCTTCGGCATACTCACCGTGCTGACGCTGGTTGCCTTTTCGCTTAGCTACGGCTCGATGATCCAATGGCAAATCCGAGCCCAGAATGCAGCCGATTCGGCGGCGCGGGGCGTCCTTTCGATCCAGGCGACGCAATGGAATGAAATGGAATCCACCCTTCAAGCCGCAGCCGTCGAAGAATACCGCATTCGATCGATCACCCAAGGCTTGCTCATGGCTATCCACGGTGACGGCGGATGCGATGCGAGCGTTTCTACCGGATCGGCAAGCTGCGAAGTTATATACGAAAATTTACGCGCGCAGTACTTGAATTCGGTCTCACGATACACATCCGACGTAACCCTTCTTCACCGCATCATGCGACCCACGTTCGACGATCAAGTATCGGCGGTCAAAACCTCCCTCGCGCTCTATCAGCAAAATTGCGGACAGAACAACGGCGGGGACTGCGGATTCAATTATACGCTCGTAGTCGCTCGACCGCGCGTAGATCAGTTTCTCGAGGACGTCTACGCCGATTGCTGCAGCTTCGTCGTCGGCGGCGGCCTGCCGGCAAATCCGGCACTTAGCCGAAACTTCACCCCGATGGAGATCGAGGTCGTCGCTTGCGCCAACGTGCAGTCGCCGTTCCCCGCATTTCTTAGCTTCAAGGCTCCGACGTATACGGCCATCGGCCGGGCCGCCGCGACGACCATTATGGCGACGCAAGAGTTTATCTATCCAGGAACGATCATAAATCCGCGAACCAATCAACCATTTCAGGCCGTCGAATATCCCGACAGCGCGACGAATCAGGCGATCTTCGGTGCGCCGAACAACGACTTCTGGTACCGAGTCGATTATGGCGGAAACCCCGCAACGTCCGACGGCAAAGCCGGGTTCATCTACGTTCCGGGCAGCGACGGCTTGCTGACGGCCGATGGGTGGTGGAGTTCGATCGCCATCAATCCATTCGCCGGCAAATTAAATCTTGGAGTCGACTTCCAATGCAAGTAGCCGCGAAATGGCCATCCCAGCGCGGACAGGCGTTGGCCGAGACCGCGCTCATCCTTCCACTCTTCTTACTGCTGCTCTACGGCGTGATGTGGGTCGTTCGAGCCGGGGTGGTCAACGAACGTGTCCAGATTGCCGTGCGCTACAGTGGGCTGGTTTCTAACCAAAGCTCGCCCTATGTTGAGTACAGCATCTACGCGCTCTACAACAATCTTGAGGGGATCGGCTCGCCGCCGACCCTCGCGTGCTCCGTACCGGATTCGGCTGCCCTGCAAAACATCGCACCATTCCCAGGGCCGCAGACCAGCGCGTTCTGGCAACCCGGAACGACCGCCGGAACCTGCCGTTCGGACCATGCATCGCTGCAAGGCGGCGGCCTGATTCAACCGCAGGTCTTCACGCATACGCTTTCTTCTATTACCTCGCAAACGCCGATCGAAGGCGGGTTACTCACGAGCGCGCTCGGCTCGACCGCCCAGCAGGTTTCCGCAAGTCAAAACTACCTCGATGCACCGGGCCTCGGTACGGTACTCGTATGTTTCCCGGAGATCGACGATGCAGTATCGGCGTCGTTGCAAAATACGGCGCCGATTCTGCCGGTAGGCTCGATCGCACCATTACCCGCGATCCTGCCGACGACGCCGCTCACGCTCTCCGGAAGCTGCTGATCCCCGAGGCCGCTGCACTGCCAAGAACTCCGCACCAAGTCGGCAGTTTTACGAGCCAAATCGACCACGCCGTCAT
>DATBTN010000052.1 GCA_036559195.1 Candidatus Baltobacteraceae bacterium | reverse complement strand
GATCGTCGCGAGCCAGGGCGGATCGCACGACGTCGGCGGCGTGATGCCATTTGGCGCCGACCTCAAAGAACCGGTCCTCGATCCGGCGATCAAAACGCAACTGGCGCGACGCTTCAGCGTTCACGTAACGCTGCTGGTCACGGTCGGCGACGATGGCCGTACCAAACGCGTGCAATTTGCCCCGCCGATCGACGCGTCGGTCGAACGGCAGATCGAAGCGCTCCTGGCCGACGCCAACTGGGACGCCGCAGTCTGCGGCGGCGGCATAACCTGCGAAGCGCAAGCCACGATTAAACTGTAACGCTCGGCAGTCGTGCTAACCGGGCGCGGATGGGCGCGCCGAGGCCGGCGGATGGCGCGTCTTTCGCAGCCTCCTCGATTTTCCACCCGCGAACGTAGATTCGTTCGGCGCCCGGCGATGCCGCAAGCGCGTCGCGATATCCGAGGTCCGCAAATTCGATGCGGCGATCGGCGAGGTGCGCGAAGAACAGCGCCGGGCCGCGCACGCCGCGAATGTGGTCGCGCGCGAAGCGCAATTCCGGAATGCGCCGCTCGCGTTCGCTCGCAAACTGGGTGGCAAAGAGCGCGCACGATTCGCCGAGCAGCCGTCCCTCGACGCGCAGCAGGCCGTGCCGATCGAACGGTTTGATCGCGCGAAACGGCAAGGAGACGTCGCGTACCGCATTCGCACGCAGCGTGCCGTTCCAAAACAGCGCCTGTCCTCCGCGATACGCCCATTCGCGCGCGAAACGCGTGGCGAGCGCGAGCGCGTCTCCCGCGTCGATCTCGCAGACGGCGAAGAGGTCGGGTTCGTGCCGGGCTACGAACGCGGCGAGCGACCGCATCGCGCCCGCTCGAACCAACCCGTAAGCGCGCAGGTAAGCGACGCCGAGCGTCGGCGCAACCGAATGCTCTAGAGGATCGATTTCCCCAGGCCCGAGCAGATCAGACCGACGGCGAGCACCGCCGTCTGGTTGCGCGTATCGAGAATGGGATTGATCTCGACCATTTCGATCGAACCGAGCTGCGTCGATTCGGCGAGCATCTCCATGGCCAGATGAGCCTCGCGATAACTCAAGCCGCCTTTGACCGGCGTTCCCGTGCCCGGCGCCTCGCTCGGGTCGATGCCGTCCATGTCGAACGACACGTGAATTTTTCCGCTCCCGGCGCCCGTTATGGCGATCGTCTCTTCCATTACGCGCGTCATGCCGAGCCGGTCGACATCGCTCATCGTGAACGCCCGCACTCCGGATTCGCGCAAGATGCGTTTCTCATTTGCATCGACGTCGCGCAGCCCGATCTGCACCGTACGCTTCGGATCGGCGAAGCCGTTCTTCAGGGCAAACCACAACGGCATTCCGTGAACGTTCCCCGACGGCGAACTCTCGGGGCTATTGATGTCGCTGTGTGCGTCGATCCACACGAGGCCGGGCGCGGCGCCGCGCGCGCGCGTCAACCCTTCAAGCGTGCCCATTGCGATCGAATGATCGCCGCCCAGGACGATCGGCATGCGCCCTTCGGTAACCGCCGTCGCCACTAGCCCTGCGAGCTGCTCGCAGACCTCCGCGATAACGTCGAAGTACTTCGCGTGCGCGTCGCTGGGCGTAAGCGCCTCGCGAATCGGCACGTGCAAATTGCCGCGATCGTTGATCTCGGTGATGCCGAGCTTCGCCAGCCGTTCGTGGAGTTTGGCGTAGCGCACGGCATAGGGGCCCATGTCCACGCCGCGCCGGCTGGCGCCGAGATCCATGGGCACGCCGATCACGTCGACGCCGATAGCGGAAGTTGGAGAGGCGTTGATAGTCACGATTGGGCCTAGCGTTCGCGCCGAGCGAAACTCTTGCCTATCGAGCTCGCTTGGTACGCGGACGGCGCGGTACGGCGACCGGTTTGCGCAACGCGGGTTCCACCGCGTACGGCGTGTATTGAGGAACGAGATTCGCGAGCAGCACTTTAACGATTCCCGCCACGGGAACCGCCAAGATCAGCCCCGGAAGTCCGTAGAGCTCTCCGCCGGTCAACAGCGCGAGAATCACGACCAGCGGCGAGAGCCCGACGCTCTCGCTCACGATAAACGGCGCGATCAGATGCCCCTCGAGCTGGTTGATGAGCACGAAACCGAGAGCAACGAAGGCCGCGTTCTGCCAACCGTTCGTAAAGAGTGCGATGACTAGAGCCGGAATCGCGCCAACGACCGCGCCGACGTACGGAACGATCTCGAGAATACCCGCGAGGATGCCGATGAGGATCGCGTATTTCACGTGCAGGATCGAGAGCATGATGACGATCAGTACGCCGACGATCGCGGCCACGAGCAGCTGCCCGCGAATGAACCCGCCGACGACCGTGTCGATCTCGCCGATGATCTTGAGCAGCTTGGGGCGAGCGCTCTCGGGCACCGCACCGACGATCGCGCGCTGCATCGCATCCGCATCGAGCAAAATGTAAAGCGCGACGACCGGAATGACGACGAAGAGCGCGAGAATCGAAACGAACGAGACCAGCGCGCCGACGAAGCCGGTCGCGGCGGCGCTGCCGTAACGATTCACGAGCGATTCGACCTGGGTTGGAAGCGTCGTCAAGTAGTCGCGAGCCTGTGCGGGCAAGCGCGCGATGAGTGGATTGTTGGGGTCGTTGAGCGCGGCTTGCGCGTTGTGCACGATCGAGGGCGCATCGTGTATGAGCTGCCGGAGATTGTCCGCCAGCGCCGGCACGATGAAGCCGAGGGCGGCCGCGACGAGCGCGATCACGAGCGCATAGACGATGAGGATCGACGCCCAGAGCGGCAGCGTTCGATTGAGCCCGCGCACGAGCGGATAGATGACGTAGCAGAGAAAGATCGCTCCGAATACGATCGTTGCAACGGTGCGAATGTGGCCTAAGAAGGCGAGAAAGCCAAGCAGCACGATCGCCGAAAGAACGACGATCGCGAGAATCTTGATCGCGGCATTCAAACGCGAATCGAGCGTCAAACGTCGAGTGCTCGCGACGGAAAGCGGCGCTTGAGCCAGCGCATGAGCGGATTGGCGACCGCGTTGGCCGGAATCTTCAGCGCCCGTAGCGGACCGCGCGCATACCCGTCGTCGATATCGAGCACGAACAAGAAGAGCCAGTGCGTGCGCGGCAGCGCGTCGCTCCAGGCGCGCGCGGCGGCGAGTTTGTCGGACGAGTGCGATTGCAGCGCGCCGAGCACGCCGGCGTCGTCGGGAGCATCGGCGACGATCTTCGTGAACTCCCGATAGCGCACGCCGAGCGCACGCAGCATCTCGCGATCCACCGGGCTCTGCCCGTAGAGATAGTCCCCGAGCGTCCCAGCCAACGCCGCGCGCGTTTTGTCGATCAAGCGCGGAAGCCATCGAAGGCCACCGAGTTCTTCGGACCAGCGCCGCGGCGGCACGGCGCTCAAATCCTTGCTTACCATGAGAGCGCCTTCGTGACGAAGGCATCGGGTCCCGTCACTGCCAACACTCGCCGAATGAAGCACCAGGCGATCATTTCACTCGTCGCCCTGGCGGCGTGCGCCGCACTCTTCTCCGCGTGCGGCCATCGCCAAAGCGCGGCACGTCCCGGCCAGTTGACGCTCGGCATGGTGACCGATGTCGGCGGATTGGGCGATAAGTCGTTCAACGATTCGGCGTACCGCGGATTGCTGCGCGCGCAAGACGTCTTGGGCGCTCACATTCAAGTGCTCCAGTCCCACGCGGCGGCGGATTACCAGCCCAACCTGGCTGCCCTGACCAACGCACATCTGGACGCGATCTACGCGATCGGCTTCTTGATGAACAAGGACGTCGAACAGATCGCAAAGGAGAATCCGGCGCAACGCTACGCGATCATCGACGCAGTCGTTGACGAGCCCAACGTCGTTTCCGTGACGTTTAAAGAGGAAGACGGCTCGTTCTTGGCCGGTGCCCTGGCGGCGCTGGTCAGCAAGACGCACCACGTCGCATTTTTAGGCGGCCAGGATATCCCGCTGCTTCGTAAGTTCGAAGCAGGCTTCATCGCCGGCGCGCATCAGATCGATCCCAACACGCGGGTCGATGTAAAGTACGTCGGTTCGTTCGATGATGTAGCGTCCGGAAAAGAACTCGCCAACGTTCTCTTCAACGGCGGAGCCGACATCGTGTACGCTGCCGCCGGAAAGGCGGGCCTCGGTGCGATGGACGCCGTGAAGAGCCGTTCGAACGCCTTCGTGATTGGCGTGGACTCCAACCAGGATAGCCTGGTTCCAGGCCGCGTGCTGACCTCGGTGGTCAAACACGTCGACGTCGCGGTCTTCGATATCGCAAGCGCGATAAAGAACAAACAACCAATGAGGGGACACCTGGTTCTCGGTCTCAAAGAGCGCGCCGTCGGGCTCACCGACTTCGCTTACACCCGCAACGCCATCGGCGCGGCGACCATCGCGCGCGTCGACCGGCTCCGTCAAGCGATCATCGCCGGCACGATTACGCCGCCGTCGACGCGCGAGGAACTGGCGAGCTGGAAACCGGTCAAGCTCTAGCCGCGCCGGAGCCCGCACTGCGGCTGCGCGGGATACGCAAGCTCTATCCGGGCGTCGTTGCCGTCGACGGCGTCGATCTCGACCTCAACGCCGGTGAGATTCACGCGCTCGTCGGCGAGAACGGGGCCGGGAAATCGACGCTTTCGAATATCGCCTTCGGCGAAGTGCGGGCCGATGCCGGAAGCATCGCCGCGAGCGGGAACGTCGGTCTGGTACACCAGCATTTTGAGTTGGTGGGCCGGCTGCGCGTCTGGCAGAACATTTTGCTCGGCCGCGAACCCCGTAAAGGCTGGCGCATCGACGTCGATGCCGCCCGCACGCGCGTTAGCGCACTGGCCGCGCGCAACGCATTGGAGATCGATCCCGACGCATTCGTCGACGAGCTGCCGATCGGCATCCAACAGCGGGTCGAACTGCTGCGCGAACTCGAACGCGAGCCGGCCGTCTTGCTGCTCGACGAGCCGACCGCCGCCCTCGCGCCCGTCGAGATCGATGCGTTCTTCGCGACGATCGCGCAGTTGGCGCAACGCGGTACGGCGATTCTGATCGTCACGCACAAACTGCAGGAAGTAATCGCGTACGCTCGGAGCGTCTCGGTCATGCGTCGCGGCAAAATCGTCGCTACCTTCGAAACCGCGAATACGACCGTCGATGAAGTCGCGCGCGCGATGGTCGGGGGAGATCTTCCCGAGATCGCCGCGCGCGCCTCGACGACGGTGGAACCGTGCTTTTCCGCGCGCGGACTTTCGGCCGGCGCGGGGAGCGCGGCGATCGCGAATCTTTCACTGCGCGTCGATGCCGGCGAAATCGTGGGCGTCGCCGGCGTCGAAGGCAACGGCCAGACGACGCTCGCCGATGCGATCGCCGGCATGATTCCGTATTCCGGAACGATCGTAAAACCCGAGCGCATGGGCGTCGTGCCGCAGGACCGGCAAAAAGAGGCGCTCGTGATGGGCTGGACGATCGTCGATAACGCGATTTTCGGTCGCGAACGTCGCGCGCCGGTGCGGCGCGGTGCGCTCATCGACCGTCGCGCGGCGCGCGAAGCGGCGGGTACGATCGTCGAACGTTTCGACGTTCGCGCCGCTTCCCTCGACGTTGCCGTGAAGACGCTTTCGGGCGGAAACCAGCAAAAGCTCGTGGTCGGACGCGCGCTCTACGACGAGCCGGGATTCATACTCGCCTATCAACCGACGCGCGGCATCGACGTCGGCGCGACCGCCCTCGTACGGTCGCGATTGATGGAAGCTCGCAACCGCGGCGCTGCGATTTTGCTCGTCTCATTCGAACTCGACGAAATACTCGCGCTCGCCGACCGATTGATCGTGATGTATCGCGGAACGATCGCGGGCGAGTTTTCGCGCGCGCAAGCGGATCGCGCGCGGATCGGGCGATTGATGGTGGGCTCGCAATGATGCGTTATCGCGGGCTCCTCGCCGGGCCGGCCGGCGCGGTCGCCATCGCGCTCGTGCTGATCGCCGTCGCGATGCTGGTCGCGGGCGTCAGCCCGCTCGACGGTTTCGCCGCGCTTTTCGGCGGCGCGCTCGGCGGGCCGCGCGCGATCGCCGAGACGCTCGTGCAAACCACATCCCTGCTTTTGCCGGCACTCGGAATCGCGCTCGCATTTCGCGCCGGACTCTTCAACATCGGCGCGGAGGGGCAACTGCTCGTTGGCGGACTCTGCGCGGGCGCGGCCGGCGCGCACCTGAACCTGCCGGCACCGCTGACGGTCGCAATTTTGCTCGCACTCGGTTTCGTCGGCGGCGGGATCTGGGGCGCGATCGCAGGCTGGATGAAGGCGCGGTTCAATGCGAGCGAAATCATCTCGACGCTGATGCTCAACTTCGTCGCCGCGTCGCTGGCGAATTATCTCGTGAGCGGTCCGCTGCGCAGTTCGCTCGCTTCCGGAGCGGAGACCGCGCCGGTACTCCCCAACGGCTGGTTGCCCGTGCTCGTGCCCGAAACGCGCCTGACGATCGCGATTCTCATCGCGATCGCGATCGCGTTCGCGTTGAGGTTCGTCTTCACGCGCACGGTCTTCGGTTTCGAATTGCGAGCCATCGGCGAAGCACCGGAGGCCGCGCGCCGCGCGGGGATCGACATGCGCGCCATGACGTGGCTCGCGCTCGCGCTTTCGGGCGGCATCGCCGGCGTCGGCGGCGCGACGATCGTCACCGGTGTATTGCACCGTTTTAACACGCAACTCTCGCCCGGCTACGGCTTTACGGCCATCGCCGTCGCGCTCGTCGGCGATCTCAATCCACTCTGGATCTGCGTTGCGGCGTTCGGCTTCGGTATCTTGGAGTCCGGCGGCCTCGCCATGCAGGCGAGCGCGCAAGTGCCCAAGGACGCGATTCACGTCATCGAAGGATTGATCGTCTTACTACTCGCCGCGCGGCGCTACGTCGCCACGCGAGCGCCGAGCGCTGCGGTATGAACGGCGGCTTCGCACTCTTGCTCACGCTCGTGACGCTCACGCTCGTCAAAGCGACCCCGATCGTCTACGCGGCACTGGGCGGCGTTCTCTCCGAGCGCGCGGGCGTCATCAACATCGGCCTCGAGGGCATGATGGCGATCGGCGCGTTCGCGGCGGTCGTCGCGAGCAACGTTAGCGGCAGCGCGATCGTGGGACTGCTTGCCGGCATCGCCGCCGGCGCGCTCTTCGGCTTCATTCTCGGTTTGGCGGCCACGAAATTCAAAGTCGATCAGATCGTCGCCGGGACCGGCATCAATCTCATTGCGTCGGGCGCCGCCGCTTACGGATTGGTTTTGATCTTCAATCAGCCCGGAGCGAGTCCGCAGGTCAACGCACTCGGCAACGGCTATTGGGTGCTCGTCGTCTTCGCACTAGTCTGCACGCTCGGGATCTCCTGGCTGCTGTATCGAACGCCGTGGGGCCTACGCGTCCGCGCCTGCGGCGAAAACCCTGGGGCGGTCAAATCGGCCGGGCTCGACCCGCTGCGATTGCGCTTAATCGCCGTGGTCTGCAGCGGTGCACTCGCGGGACTCGGCGGCGCGTTTCTCTCGATCGGTGAAGTGAATCTCTACTCCGACGGCATGACGGCCGGGCGCGGATTCATCGCACTCGCCGCGGTGATCTTCGGACGCTGGACGCCCTGGGGCGCGACCGGCGCGGCCATCTTTTTCGGATTCTTCGAAGCGTTGCAGTTTGTTTTACAGGGAAGGGTTGCTTGGCTGCCGAGCGATGCGATGCAAGCGCTCCCATATCTCGCGGCGCTCTTCGCACTCGGCGGCCTGATCGGCAAAGTCCGTGCGCCGGCCTCCGACGGCGTTCCGTATTGAGCATGAAGTATAAACATCGGCGTCAAACGACCGACAACAGTCTTATGCGACGTATTTCCATCGTACTCGCGCTCGTTTACCTCATGGTCTCGTTCCCGGCGGCGGCGCGCGCAAGCATCGACATGCCGGCACCTTTTGCAAAACTGCAGTCTCTTCTGCGCGGCGTCGCACACCGCGCGCCCGGACGCGTTGCGATGGAGGTCCGCGACCTGGCCACCGGCTACACGTCGAAGTTCAACGCCAATACCGTGATGCCGGCCGCGTCGACGATCAAGATTCCCGTGATGGTCGAAGTCTTTCGTCAAATGGAACTCGGCCGCTTCGATCTCAACCGGCGCGTCGAACTGCTTGCATCGGATAAAGATTGGGGCTCCGGCACGCTCTGCGACGCACCGGTCGGCACGACGTACCCGGTTTCGCGTCTGCTCACCGAGATGATCACCGTCAGCGACAACACCGCGGCGAACATGCTCATCCGCCTGGTGGGCCGGCACCACATCAACAGCACCATGTACGGTCTGGGTTTGCACGACACGCGTTTGGGAAACTACATTCGCACCGACGGCTGGAACGTTCGCGCCGAACTGCGCACGACGCCCAACGACATGGTGACCCTGCTCACGCAGATGGCCAAGAACGAATTGATCGACGAATGGTCGTCGAAACAGATGATCGCCATTCTCGAGGCCGATGAAATCAACACACTCCTACCCGCATCGTTGCCGCAGATTCCGATCGCGCACAAAACCGGATCGTTCAGCGACACGCTCAACGATGTCGGGATCGTCTATTCGCCCGGCGCGCCGTACGTGATCGCCGTCATGACCACCGACCTGCCGACGCTCTCGTCCGGGCGCCGGTTCATTCGTAACGTTTCGCGCCTGGCCTATCACGGTTTAGCGCATTTCGCGAAGTGGCGCGTCGCGAACGGGCTCGACACGCCGATTACCGCACCCGCCGAAGCCATGCCGGATCCGCAAGCGACGCCGGCCTCCGGCGATGCGCCGATGTGGGGCTCGCACGCAGCACCCCCGGTCACCGCAGCCGTCGCGACGGCTACGCCGGAGCCGCAGCCCTCTTCCGCGCCGTAGCGTACGTCGGCGTCAGCCAGCGCGTATACGCTAGCTCGTCGCCACGAACCGCGTGCGCGTAAAATTCGCCGAGTTTGCGGGTAATCGGCCCCATGCGTCCATCCCCGACGATCCGATGATCGATCGACGAGACGTGAATGAGGCCGGCGGCCGTTCCGGTGAAAAAGACTTCTTCGGCACCGTAGAGTTCGCTGCGATCGATCGAGCGCTCGACGACCTTTAGGTCGAACTCGTCCTGCGCGATCTCGATGATCGAGCGGCGGGTACACCCTTCGAGCACGTTCTGCGACGGATCCGGTGTGTAGAGCACGCCGCGCTTGATCAAGAAGATATTTTCGGCCGAACCCTCGGCTAGATGACCGTCGTGCGAGAGCATGATCGCCTCGTCGAAGCCGTTTGCAATGGCTTCGCTCTTCGCTAACGCGCTATTAACGTAGAGACCGGTGATCTTCGCGCGCGGCGGCGCCGAAGAGTCGTCGGCGCGGCGCCACGACGAAACGCCGGCTTTGAGCCCTTCGCTGCCGTCGAGGTAGCGCGTAAACGGCACCGGCACGATCGCGAACTGATCGGCCACGTTGTGCAGCCGCACGCCGATATCTTCGGCCGCCTTGAAGATGCACGGGCGAATGTAGATGTCGGTCTCGAACCGGTTGCGCGCGACCAGCTCCGCGGTGATCGCCACCAGCTCGTCGACGGAGTGCGGCAGTTTCATCAACAGGATTTTCGCCGAAATCGCGAGGCGCTCATAATGCTCGGCAAGTTGGAGTAAGAAGAGTTCGCGTTCTTGCGGAACCCAGAAACCGCGAATGCCTTCGAAGCACCCGGTACCGTATTGCAAGCCGTGCGTCAGCAGGCCAACCTTCGCATCGCCGTACGCCTTGAACTCGCCTTCGGTGTAGACGGTGATCTGTGCTAAATCCACGATCGTATGGGCTCCTCTTGCGGGTAGAACGTCCACCGGATTCCGGCCCGTCGGCGGCCCTCCTCCGGCCGCGTGGCCAAAACGCGGGGAATGCCGTACTCCAACCGGAAGACGCCGGTATGATTCGACGCGCGCTCGTTGTATTCGCCGCCGCAGCGTGTGCTGCCGCGACCATCGCCCTCGCGACATCGCCGAAGATTCTCTTACCCAGCGGATGGCGAATCGACCCGCCGAGCGGCCCGGCGGCGACGACCGGGACGATGCCGCAGGGAATCGCGCTCTCACCCGACGAGACGCGCCTGGCCGTCGTGGAGTCCGGCGTCAATCCTCCGGCGTTGCGCGTGCTCGACGCGCGCACCTTGGGCGATCCGCACGTCGTCGCACTTCCCGGAGCGTTCGGCAAGCCCGTCTGGCTCGACGGGACGCACGTACTGGTCGCCGGTGCGAACGGCGATGCAGTGCTCGATGTGGATCTCGACACGAATCGCGCGCGCGCGCTCGCGGTAGCGCCCGGAAGTTGGCCCGCAGCGGTAGCGCTCGCCGGCGATCGCACGCACCTCGCAACGAGCAACGACGGCAACGGTACGATCACGATCGGATCGCTGCCGGCCCTAGCGGACAAGACGACGATTGCCGTCGGCCCGCACCCGGGCGACCTGCTCTTCTCGCAAGACGGCAAGACGCTCTACGTGGCGATGCGCGGCGGCCATACCGTCGATGCGATCGATCTCTCAACGCACGCGATCGCGACGATCGCCGTCGGGCTTCATCCGGACGCTCTCGCGCTCTCACCCGACGGAACGTCGCTCTACGTGACCGAGAGCGACGACGACGCCTTGGGTGTTATCGACGTCGCGACCGCGAGGCGCGTAGCGGACATCGACTTGCGGCTGCACGATGCGCGCGTGAGCGGGTACGGTGCCTCGCCCAACGCGATCGCTGCCGCAAACGATGCGATCTACGTCTCGCTGGGTGCCGAAAACGCCGTCGCCGTGATTACCAACGGTTCGGTTTCCGCGCGCATTCCCACCGGCTGGTATCCATCCGGAGTCGCGGTCGGTTCCAACGGAACGCTCTTCGTTGCCGACGGCAAGGGCGAGGGAACGCGCGCTAACCCGCAGTTCGATCCGCGCAAAGCGAACAGTCCCGGCTATATCGGCGCCACGCTTGCAGGCTCCGTGCGCGCGATCCCGCTCGGTCGACTCGATCGCGCGGCATCCACGCGAGAGGTCCTGGCAAACGCGCTGCCGACCTGGCGCGCGCCGCGTACGACGATCGTGCGCGCGCACGGGCCGATCCAACACGTCATCTACATCATTAAAGAAAATCGTTCGTACGATCAAGTTCTCGGCGACCTGCCGCAGGGAAACGGCGATCCGAAGCTCGTGTGGTTCGGGCGCACCGTAACGCCGAACCAGCACGCGATCGGCGAGCGTTTCGGGTTGCTCGACAACGCGTATGCCAATTCGCAAGTGAGTGCGGACGGCCATAACTGGACCGACGAAGCGTTCGCGAACGACTATCTGGAGCGCTTTTGGCCGCCAAGCTACGGCGGTCGCCGCGACACGTACGATTTCCAAAGCGGCCTCGCGCCCGAAGTTCCGCACGACGGATATCTCTGGGACGCCGCACGGCGCGCGGGGATCGGCCTTCGCGACTATGGTGAAGACACCAACGCCCCCGCGAAACCCGGCGAGGTTACGACGGATATGAAGGGTCTCAAAGACCGCTTCGATCCGCGATACTACGGCTGGGATCTCGCCTATAGCGACCTCGACCGCGAGGCCGAGTGGAAGCATGAGTTTAGCGGCTACGTCGCGCGCGGCGATCTGCCGGCGCTGGAAATCGTGTATCTGCCGAACGATCACACGAGCGGAAGCCGCACCGGCTGGCCCACGCCGGTCGCGTACGTCGCCACCAACGATCTAGCAGTCGGAAG
Organism: Candidatus Baltobacteraceae bacterium; assembly: GCA_036559195.1. NCBI lineage: Bacteria > Bacillati > Vulcanimicrobiota > Vulcanimicrobiia > Vulcanimicrobiales > Vulcanimicrobiaceae > Vulcanimicrobiaceae bacterium. Next base: position 9,230 of record DATBTN010000052.1, on the reverse strand, counting down.
GTTGGTAGATGCGGTTTCGCATTCGAAGTATTGGAAGTCGACGGCCATATTCGCGCTCGAAGACGACGCCCAGAACGGACCCGATCACGTGAGCAATCAACGTTCGACTTTTTACGTCGCCTCGCCGTACGCGCGCGGCGGCGTGCACCATGCGCACTATTCGACGGTAAGCGTCGTGCACACGATCGAACTGATGCTCGGCATCGCGCCGCTCTCCACGTACGATCGTACGGCGCTGCCGCTCTACGATCTTTTCGGCAACCGTCCGAACCTGCGACCCTACGTTGCGATCCAACCGTCGGTGGATCTCAACGCTCGCAACGCGCGCACCGCCTACGGCGCGGCGGTTAGCGCTCGTCTGGATTTTAAGGATCCCGATCGAGTCGATCCGGCAACGCTCAACGCCATCGTCGCGCGCAATCTCGAAGGAGCGAACCGGTAGTGACCAAGATCGTTTGGGCCGGCGCGATCGCCGTCGCAATTCCGGCCGTGCTTTTACTCGGCGCTTTCGGGCTGGCGTCGCGGCTGGTTCCAACCCACGCACACGCTGCCTCATCATCCGCGCCTGCGCGCTTGCGCGTGAGCGACGGAAACGTGGTTGCGTTCGCGCGCCCGAGCGACGCCTCGGTGCACGTGATAAACGCGCGCTCCGGCAAGACGCTCGCCGTCGCGCACCTCGGCGATCAAATCACGAGCCTGCGTTTTGCCAAACGCGGGCCGTATCTCTACGCCACCGTTCGCGACGATCGCCACGTACGGCAAATCGATACGCGAACCGGAGCGATCCTCGTTCTGGGTGAGCGCTAGATGAACGGTTGGGTCGTTGCCGGAACGACGTTCCTGGCTTCCGGGCTCGAGTTCGTCGAAGCCGCAACCATCGTACTCGCCGTCGCCGTTACGCAAGGCTGGCGCACGGCGCTCGCCGGCACGCTCTGGGCGCTGGCCGCGCTCGTCGCCATCGTCGCGATCTTCGGGCCGGCGCTCGTTACGTTCGTGCCGCTGGGCGTACTCAAACTCATCATCGGCCTTTTCCTCGTGCTCTTCGGCTACGCGTGGTTGAGAAAAGCGATCTGGCGTTTTGCCGGCCGCAAGGCGCTCCACGACGAAGCCGCGATCTTCGATCGCGAAGTTGCCCAACTGCAGCACGCGACCGACGCGCGCCGCGCCGGGTTTGCCGCCGCGTTCAACGGCGTCCTTCTCGAAGGGCTCGAAGTTGCCGTTATCGTTATTACGTTCGCCGCCGCCAAAGCCGGCGCGCTGCTTTGGGGCGTTGGTGGGGCGCTGGCAGCGGCGCTGATCGTCGTACTCGCGGTGGTCGCGCTGCGCAAGCCGTTCGCGCGCGTTCCGGAGAATGCGATGGGCTACGTGGTCGGGATCATGCTGCTTTCGTTCGGTACGTTTTGGAGCGGCGAGGGGCTCGGCTTGCACTGGTGGAGCGGCGAAGCAACGCTGCTCTGGATCGTCGGGCTCTATCTGCTGGCGAGTTTCGTCCTGATTACGGTTCAGCGCCCGAAGGTGACAGCGTGAAAAGCATCTATAAATTCATCGCCGGGAATTCACGCGTGACGCCGATTGCCGTCCCGGTCGCGGCGATCGTCGCCTTCGTGCTCCACGGCCGGGCCGGCGGCTGGGATGCGGTCATTTACCTGGCACTACTCGTGACCACACTAGCCGCCTGCACGTACGAACCGGTCCAATAGCGCCTCGGCGCCCGTAGGGACGCATCCAAGCGACGGCCAACTGACGTTTAGCTACAGAAGTAGCACGACAAGGAATCTTCAAACCTCGCTTGGATGCACGTGCCGCACTCCGGCACGGGAAGTGGAGCCTTAGATGTCATCTGCCGCTCCGGCCCGGGACACCGGCAATCGCTGGCTGATCGCCATCGCCGGCGTGATCGTCATGATCTGCCTCGGTACCGTCTACTCGTGGAGCCTGTTCGTTCGGCCGCTCATCGCGGCGTATCAATGGTCGAATCAGGAAACGTCGCTGGTCTTCGAACTGGCGATTTTTTTCTTGGGAGTCGGCGCGATTATCGGCGGTCGCTGGCAAGATCGTGTTGGTCCTCGTACCGTAACGATCGTCGGCGTGCTCCTTTGGGGCATCGGCGTCTTACTGGCCGGACTGCTCACGCCCGTGATGGGCAAAACGGCGATGTACCTCTTCTACGGCATCATCGGCGGGCTGGGGCTGGGATTCGGCTACATCACGCCGGTCGCGATGGTCACCAAATGGTTTCCGGATAAGCGCGGTCTCGCGAGCGGCATGGTGGTCATGGGGTTTGGCCTGGGCGCCTTCTTCTATAACAATATCGTCACCAAGATTCCGTCGTTCGCAGCGGCAGCCAAAGCCGCTACGGCGTACGCGACCGCCCGCGCCGCCGCAACCAAAGCCGGCACGCCGTTCGACGCAGCCACCTACGTGCTGGCACCCGTACACGTTCATGCGATCATGTCGGTGTTCATCGTTTCCGGTATCGTGTTCGTCATCATCGGCGGCCTCTGCACGCTCGCGCTGCGCAATCCGCCCGAAGGTTACACTCGCCCCGGGACGTTGGCGACCGCGGCGGCAAGCGCGCACAGCTATACGCCGAGCGAAGCCCTGCGAACGATGCCGTTCTATCTGCTCTGGCTGATCTTGTTCTTAAACGTTACGGCGGGTATTCTGATCGTTTCCAACGCCGTTCCGATCTATAGCGATCTCACCGGCGCGACCGCGGCCGCTGCCGGCTTTATCTACGGGCTGCTCGCCGTCTTCAACGGCCTCGGGCGATTCTTCTGGGGATGGATCAGCGACAAGATCGGGCGCAACCACACCTATGTGGTGATGTTCCTGATCCAAGTCGTGATCTTTTTCATCATGGGCAACCTGCACTCGTTCGCCGCAGTCGGCATTTGCTTCGGAATCATTCTGCTCTGCTACGGCGGCGGCTTCGGCGTGATGCCGTCGTTCAACGCGGACTATTTCGGAACGAAGTTCCTCGGCCAGAACTACGGGATGATCCTTACGGCGTGGGGCGTCGGCGGCATCGTCGGCCCGTACATCGCGGCGGCGGTGAAGGATCGCACCGGATCGTTCACCGGCGCGCTGGTTCCGGTCGCGATCATGCTGCTCTTCGCGGCTATCATTCCATTCCTCATCAAAAAGCCGCAACGCGAGCTTATCGCACCCGCGGTGACGTAGGCATTCGAGCGCGTTATTTCGCGCTTTCGATTGGGTAGTAAATTCGAGCAGGGTTTTCCGGTTGGGGGGGAGTGACGTGGCTTCGAAAACGACGATCGACCTGACGAAAATACTAACGCAGGTCGGTAACGCGCTGGGGGGACGGGTCGGGATGGTTCCCAACGTTGCCTCGGCGCGAACGCGCTCGCTCCACGGCCGCATCAAACACGCGAAAGCCGTAACGAGCGTCTGCCCCTACTGCGCGGTCGGCTGCGGAACGCTCGCCTACGTCAGCGACGATGGAAAACTGCTCGACGTCGAAGGCAACCCCGAGAGTCCCATCTCGGGGGGCCACCTCTGTCCGAAGGGCTCGGCGATCTTCGGGATGGCTTCCAACACCGCGCGCTGGGTCACCGCGAAATATCGGGCGCCGTATAGCGACCGCTGGGAAGAGCGCCCGCTGCCATGGGTGATGGAACGGATCGCGACGCTCACCAAGCAAACGCGCGACGAGACGTTCGTCACCGAAAAGGACGGCAAGCGCGTCAATCACACGATCGGCATCGCGTCGCTCGGCGGCGCGACGTTCGGCGTCGAAGAGAACTATCTGCTCGGCAAGCTGATGCACAGTCTGGGCGTGGTCTCGGTCGAGAACCAAGCGCGAATATGACATAGCTCGACGGTGCCTGGTCTAGGCACCTCACTCGGACGCGGCGGCGCGACGACGTTCTTACAAGATCTCGTAAACGCCGATTGCATCCTCATCGAAGGCAGCAACTTCGCCGAAGCCCATCCGGTTGGATTTCGCTTCGTGATGAAGGCCAAGGAACGCGGCGCGAAGATCATCCATATCGACCCGCGCTTCACGCGTACTTCGGCGATGGCCGATCTCTACGTGCCCATCCGCAGCGGCACCGACATCGTGTTTCTCGGCGGAATCATCAACTGGCTGCTCTCGAACGAACGCTACTTTAAGGAGTACGTCGCGGCGTTCACCAACGCGTCGAGCATCGTGCGCGAAGACTTCAAAGATACCGAGGATCTCGACGGGCTCTTTTCAGGCTACACGCAACCGCAGCCCGACGAAAGCGCGTCCAGCGGTCAAGCTCACGAGGGCGGCTCGCAGGGGCACGAACCCAGCAGCGAACCGCACACCTACGATCCGAAAACGTGGCAACTCGAAAAGGAAGCTAACGGCGCGTTCAAACGCGATCCCACGCTGCAGCATCCGCGCTGCGTGCTGAGTCTGTTGCGGCGCCACTTCTCCCGGTACACCGCGGAGATGGTGGAGTCGGTTTGCGGAACGCCGCCGGAAAAATTTCTGGAAGTCTGCGAATCGCTCGCGAGCAACAGCGGGCGGGAGCGCACGACGGCCTTTGCCTACGCGGTCGGCTGGACGCAGCATACGATCGGCGTGCAGTACATTCGAACCGCCGCGATGCTGCAGCTGCTGCTCGGCAACATCGGGCGCCCCGGCGGCGGCATCATGGCGTTGCGCGGCCACGCGAACATTCAGGGCGCGACCGATATCGCGACGCTCTACGATCTGCTGCCCGGGTATCTTCCGATGCCGTCGATCAAGCGCGACGAACAGAGTCTCGACGCCTATTTGAAGACCAACACGAAGCCGACCGGCTGGTGGGCCAACACGCCAAAATACGTCGTTTCGATTCTCAAGGCGTTTTACGGCGAGCATGCGACCGCCGCGAACGACTATTGCTTCGACTATCTTCCGCAGCTCACGGGCGATCATTCGATGCTGCCGACCACGTTCGCGATGAAGGACGGCGCGGTTAAGGGCTACTTCGTTATCGGACAAAACCCCGGCACGTCCGGGCAGAACGCGGAGCTGGTTCGCGCGGCGATGGAACGCCTCGACTGGTTCGTCAACGTGGACTTTTTTGAAAACGAGACGTCGTCGTTCTGGAAGCGCGAAGGTGCGGACCCTTCGAAGATCGCCACCGAGTGCTTCTTTATTCCGGCCGGAACGATCCTCGAAAAAGAAGGCACGATGGTCAACACCAATCGCATGCTGCAATGGCACGACAAGGCGATCGAGCCGGTCGGCGATTCGGTCACCGACGCGTGGTTTTTCTACAATCTCGGCAAGCGCTTAAAAGAGCTCTATAAGGATTCGACCGATCCCAAAGACCGCCCGATCCAACACATGACCTGGGAGTACGAACACGACGACGAACGCGAGCGCCGAAAAGGCGAACCATCCGTCGTTAAGGTGCTCAAAGAGGTCAACGGGTTCAGCACGGTGACCGGCGACCAAATCGCGTCGTTTACCGATCTCAAAGACGACGGCAGTACCGCATCGGGCGGCTGGATTTATACCGGCGTCTACCCGGACGCGCACACCAACAAGGCGCGCAACCGCAAAGCCGACGATTGGACCTCGCTCGAGTGGGGATTTTCGTGGCCCGCCAATCGCCGCATCCTTTACAATCGCGCGTCGGCCGATCCCGATGGCAACCCGTGGAGCGAACGCAAGAAGTACGTATGGTGGGACGCAGCCGCCGGCGAGTGGACCGGCGTCGACGTTCCCGACTTTCCGAAAACCAAGGCGCCGGATACGCCGGCAAAACCGGGCGCCGGCGGCATGGACGCGCACTCCGGTGCGGACCCGTTCATCATGCAGCTCGATGGACGCGGGCAACTCTACGTCGCCTCCGGGCTCAAAGACGGTCCGCTGCCCGTTCACTACGAACCCATGGCGTCGGTCATCGAGAACCAGCTCTATTCGCAGCAAAACAATCCGCTGCTGCGCGAGTGGAAGCGTCGCGATAACGCCTACAACGGTTTAGTGAACCCCGACTTTCCGTACGTACTCACGACCTATCGGCTCACGGAGATGTCCGGCATCTATACGCGTTACGTTCCGTGGCTCGCGGAATTGCAGCCCGAAGCGTTCTGCGAGATCGATCCCGGGCTCGCCGTTACGCTGGCCATTCGCAACGGCGGCTGGGTGACGATCTCGACAGCGCTCGGCGAGATCGAAGCGCGCGCGCTGGTGAGCGGACGCATGAAACCGTTGCGCATCGGTCCCGGAAAGGGCAAACGCATCCATCAGATCGGCTTGCCGTATAACTTCGGCAGCTTCGGGTTTACGCGCGGCGATACGTCCGGCGACCTCATTCCGCTCTCGATGGATCCCAACGTCTCGATTCACGAAGCGAAGACCCTCACGTGCAACATCCGCCCCGGCCGGCGCCCCGAACGCCGTCGCGGGCCAAACGACGAGAGCGTTCCAAGCGGCGAGCGCCGCCCCGACGGTCAAGGCTCGATTCACGGGAAAGATGCGGTCAACCATGGCTAACGGCTTCTTCACCGATACGACGCTCTGCATCGGCTGTAAAGCCTGCGAGGTCGCGTGCAAGCAGTGGAACGAGCTGCCCTCGGACGGATTCGAGTTTTCCGGCAATTCGTACGATAACACGCTGCAGCTTTCGGGTACGACCTGGCGGCACGTCTCTTTCGTGGAGCAGATGGAAGTCGATCGCGGCGGCACGCTGACGGATCGCTGGCTGATGATGAGCGACGTCTGCAAACACTGCACGCACGCCGGCTGCATGGAAGCCTGCCCCACGGGCGCGATCGTGCGCAATGAGTTCGGCGACGTTTACATTCAGCCCGACGTCTGCAACGGTTGCGGCTACTGCGTGGTGTCGTGCCCGTTCGGCGTGGTGGATCTGATCGGCAACAAAGGCGGCGACCACCAAGGCTACAACTACGCCAACATCGATAAAGGCCGTCGCGAAGACGACGCGACCGCCATGCAAGCGAATGGCGGTGTGGCTGGGAAGTGTACGCTGTGTTACGATCGCCAGCGAGACGGACTGGTTCCGGCCTGCGCCAAGGCGTGTCCGACCGAGTCGATCCAATTCGGCGACGTCGACGAGCTCAAGGAGCGCGCGAAGGCGCGCGTTGAGAGCCTGCAGGAGCGCGGCGTGGGAGCGTACCTCTACGGCGTCGATTCCGACAGTTCGGTCGGCGATCTCAACGCGTTCTTCTTGCTGACCGAACGCCCCGAAGCATACAATCTCCCCGCCAGACCCGTGCTTCCTTCGACGCACCAACCGGCAAGTTATACGAGCGCGGCGCTCGCCGCGGCCGCGCTGGCACTCGTCGGCGCCGCGATCTTCCGGAGCGCCCGATGACCGACGCATCGATGCGTCCGCCGCTGCCCGACGACGCGTTCGGCGGCGCCGCGTCCGGCAATGGCGAGCTGCATCCGACCGTTTCGTATTTCGGGCAACCGCTGCTCAAGAAACCGCACTGGGAATGGAACGTCGTTCTCTATCTTTTTCTCGGCGGGCTCATGGGCGGGAGCGGCATCCTCGCCGCGCTCGGCGACGGCAGCGGCAACGAGAACGATCGCAAACTCGCGCGCAACGCGAAGTATGCCTCGCTCGGACTCGCGGTCGCTTGCCCGGCGATTTTGATCACACACCTCGGCAAGCCCGAACGTTTTCTCAACATGCTGCGCATCGTCAAGTTCAAATCGCCCATGTCGATGGGCGTTTGGGGCCTCATCGCGTTTTCCGGAGTCGCAACGCTCAATGCCGCCGCGCAATTCTTCGGCGTTCGCTCGCGTCTGCTCAATTGGCCGCAAGCGGCGCTCGGCGCGTTCATCGCCGGCTACACCGGCGTGCTGCTCAGCGCGACCGCCATTCCCGTCTGGTCGAAAGGCAAATACCACGTCCCCGCGATGTGCGTTGCATCGGGACTCTCGGGCGCCTGCGCGCTGCACGGACTCTTGCTCGCCGGCGACGCACCCGATACGCACAATCGCCTCGAAAAGCTCGAGTTCATCGCCGCCGCCGCCGAAGCCGCGCTCATTCTCGATTACCAGCGTTTCGCAGGCGAATACGGCAAACCGATGTTTCAAGGCGCGCGCGGCGAGAAATTCCGCAACGTTACGCTCGTCGCCGGCATCGCCGTTCCGGCCCTGCTGCACTTTAGCGCGCTGTTCTCCAAGCCGAATCCGGCCGCCAAACCCGGACTTCTCAGGAGCGTGCTCGCCGCTGGCCTCACGCTCGTCGGTGCGTACGTGATGCGCGAGACGCTCATCGAAGCCGGCAAGGCGTCGGCCGACGATCCGTCGGTAGCATTCCGACAACCGGAGTGACGCGTCCCGGCCTCGTCACGCCGGCGCGAATCACGCGATTCGAAGACGGCGCAGCGCGCGAGGTCGACGACGAGCTGGCCACCGAGGAACCGCTCGAGATTCGCCTGCGTGCCGGCGGCGAAACGCGCAGCGTCGCCGTGACGATGCGCACACCGGGCAACGACTTCGAGCTAGCCGCGGGCTTTTTGTATAGCGAAGGCATCGTTACGTCGCGCGACGGCGTGCGCGCAATCTCGTACTGCATCGATCGCGAAGTCGACGCGGAGCAGCGCTACAACATCGTGAACGTCGATCTCAACGCTGCCGCGCTGCCGGAGCTCGAACGGCTCGAACGTCACTTCACGGTTAACAGCTCCTGCGGCGTCTGCGGCAAGGCGACCATCGACGCGCTCCAAACGCGCGCAGATCCGATCGCCGACGATCTGCGCGTCACGTTCGCGACGATCGCCGCTCTTTCGGAGCGCATGCGCGCGGCACAGCGGGTCTTTTCCTCGACCGGCGGCCTGCACGCATCGGCACTCTTCGACGCGCGAGGCGAACTCATCGTACTACGCGAGGATGTTGGCCGTCACAACGCGTTGGACAAACTCGCCGGCTGGGCGCTGATGGAGAACAAACTGCCGCTTCGAGAGACGATTCTTTTCGTGAGCGGACGCGCGAGCTACGAACTCGTACAGAAATGCATCGTCGCACGCATCCCCGTGCTCTGCGCCGTATCCGCCCCCAGCAGTCTCGCCGTCGACCTGGCACGCGAATTCAACGTCACCCTCTGCGGCTTCGTACGAGGCACCCGTGCAAACGTCTACAGCGCACCGGAGCGAGTATCTGAATAGAAAGGGCAGCCAGAAAATTTCTGGCTCGGTTTATCGTTGCGTCTCGATCGCGCGCCGGTACACGGTTAGCTGCTTTTGGTTGGTCTCGCCTGACTCTGCCA
>DATBTN010000051.1 GCA_036559195.1 Candidatus Baltobacteraceae bacterium | reverse complement strand
GTGACCAGCAGCGTTACGTGAACGCTGAAGCGTCGCGCCAGTTGCGTTTTGATCGCCGGATCGAGGACCGGTTCTTTGAGGTCGGCGCCAAATGGCATCACGCCGCCGACGTCGTGCGATCCGCCCTGGCTCGCGACGATCCGGTCGGCCGTCGAGGCCGCCGGGTTCGGCGCCGCGGCCGCGCGTGCGACCGAAGCGACCGGCACCGACGAATTCGCTACTTGTGCGGCGAGCGGTGCGTTGCTCGCTTTTGCCACGAGCGTAGGCGCCGCCGCCCGCTCGCCCTGCGGCCCGTTCTGCGGTACGGGCGTGCGCGTGGCGGTGGGTTTGGGGCGGTTTGCGGTGAGTTCGGCGCGCACGCGAGCGAAGCTCACGCGCGGCGCTCGATTGGCCGTGCGCGGGATGGCGACCGGAAGCGGCCGGCTCTTGCGGGGACGTTCGAGCCGTATGCGCTGCAGTTTCGCAAACGAGATCGTTTCGACCGGCTGCAACCCGCTGGTTCCAAAGCGCGTCTGGGTGGGAAAGAGCCAAGCGAAGAGCACGTGCAGGCACAGCGACGCGACAAACGCGCGCCGCAGCAGCCGATTACGATCCCAGGAGCGTGCCAAAAACGTGTCCTCTCTCTCGTCGAACGTACCTACGACTACCGCTGTGACGGTTCCCACAACACCAGAGGAAGAAGATTTTGCGCGATACCAACATCGTATTGTATCAGGCCGAGTGGTGCCCGTACTGCGCCCGCGTGCGGGCTAAGCTCACAGACCTGTTGCTCGATTACAAGGTCGTGAACGTTCCGCGCGATCACGACGAACGCGCGATCGTCAAGGAGGTCTCGGGTCAGACCGGCATTCCGGTCATGGTCGACGGCGATACGACGCTCGACGACGACGACACGATCCTTCCTTACCTCGAAAAGACGTACGGCAAGTAACTCGCGAGCGACGCCGCGACGACGGCGCCGCAGAGCGTGGCTGCGAAGTTGACGGCGTCGTTGTTCATCCAGGGCACGCCGCGCTCGATCGTCGTGCGCGCTCCGCACACGTGCGGGTCGGTCTCGCAGCGGCGCTCGCAGCGCGGGCAGTACCGCAGCACCTGAACGGACGCGCCCAGGAACGAGTCGGCGAACGCGCCGCACGCGCCGCCGATGGCGACCGGCACGATCGCCGTGATGCCGACGGCGAAGGCAACGAGCGCGACGACGAGTCCGCCGGCGATCTCGGCGAACGTACCCGCGAGCGTGACGCCGCCGGAGAGCCCCGTCGCGATTGGCCGCAACGTGAGAATCGAGCGCGCGCGCTGTTTTGCCAGCGTGCCGATCTCGGTTCCCCACGTATCGGCGGCGGCCGCCGCGAACGCGCCGGCAAATGCGGCGTTTGCGGGTTTTCCGAAGACGAGCGCGGCGAGCGCGCAGAGCGCCGCCACGCCGCCGTTGGCCAGAACCTGCCGGGCATCGCGGGCATCGAGCTTTCCGATGTCGACGAGTTCGCGTTTGCGCGCCTTGCCGATACGCGAGAGCACGATCGACGGCCCAAAGAATGCGAAGAGCACGCCGGCCCCGGCCCATCCAAGACTTCCGAAGACGATCGTGCCGATGGCGAATGCGGCGAGCGCGCCCGAGCGCGTGAGCGCCCGCGCGCGCAGCGCGAGCGATGCAACGATCGCCGCCAAGATCGCGCCGAAGACGATCTGCGCTACGACGGCGCCGATCCGGCGTGCTCCTCGAGCGCGGCGAGCAACCCGTCGGCCGTATAAGCTTCGGCAACGAACGTCACGTCGAAACCGGAGTCGCGTGCGGCCTGCGCGGTAATCGGCCCGATGCACGCCACCGTCTTCCCGCGCGCGGCCCCGCAAGCGGCGGCCGCTCCACCCATGTTTGCGACGAAGCCGTGCACGGTCGACGCGCTGGTAAACGTGAGAATGTCGCACCGCTCGACGGACTCTGCAAACGACGGGTCGTTCGCGTACGTCGTCTTATAGGCGGCGACGACGTCCGGAATGCGGCCCGCCGCGCGCAGCATCTCGGGCAACGCGTCGCGAGCCTCCTGCGCGCGAAAGACGAGCACGCGATTTCCCGGGATCGAAGCCTCGATCAATGCCGTCGCGAGGGCTTCGCCCACGTACTGCGCCGGCGTTAGATCCGCGACGATACCGCGTTCGCGCAACGCGCCGGCGGTCTTCGGACCGATCGCAGCGACCCGGCAACCGCCGACATACCGGGCGTCCGCGCCGCGCGCCGCAAGTCGATCGAAGAACGCTTCGACGCCGTGACGCGAGGTAAAGACGATCCAGTCGTATTCGCGCAAGCGATCGATCGCGTCGTTCGCGGCACGAGGTTCGTCGGGCGGACCGATCGCAATCGTAGGAGCGAGTACGGGCTGCGCACCCAGCGACCACAATCCCTGCGCGAAGTCGTCGTCTCGACCGCGCGGGCGCGTTACGAGCACGCGCTTACCGAAAAGGGGCGACCGATCGAACCAGGCGATCTCTTCGCGCAGCGCGGCAACCTCGCCGATAATGACGATGGCGGGTGCGCCGATCCCCTCGCGCTCGACCGCCTCCGCAACCGTGGCGAGCGTCGCGACCACGGTCTGCTGCGTCGGGCGCGTGCCGTCTTTGATTACCGCCGCGGGACGTTGCGCGGGCAGCCCGTTTTCGAGCAACCGGGCGACGATCTCGCGCAAGTTGCCCATCGCCATAAGCAGCACGAGCGTTTGATGCGGGTCTGCGAGTTTGCCCCAGTCGATCGTCGAAGCGCCTTTGGTTGGATCTTCATGACCGGTTACGACGGTGAACGCCACGTTGTGCTCGCGATGGGTTACCGGAATGCCGGCGTACGCCGGCGCCGCAATTGCCGACGTGATGCCCGGCACGATTTCGAACGGGACGCGCGCCGCGTGCAGCGCTTGCGCCTCTTCGCCGCCGCGTCCGAAGACGAACGGGTCGCCGCCCTTAAGGCGTACGATGCGCTTGCCCTCGCGCGCTTTGCGAACCATCAGCGCTTCGATCTCCGCTTGCGGCAACGCATGATTTCCGCCGCGTTTCCCCACGAAGATGCGCTCGCAGGATTTCGGGACGAGGGCGATCGTGGGATCCGACGCGAGCGCGTCGTAGAGCAGGACCTCGGCATGGCGCAGCGCGTGCGCCGCGCGTAACGTCAGCAGGCCCGGATCGCCCGGGCCCGCGCCGACTAAAAAAACCTTGCCGGGTTCGCTCACTCGTCGATTTCGAGCGCCGAACCCTGCGGTAAAAGCGCCTGCAGATGTTCGGCGACGTTGAGTTCGAAGAGTTCGTCGAGAATGCGCACGTGAGTCAGGGCCTCGGCGTGATTGGTGACGGCTTTGTCGCGGATCTTCGTAACGACGGTGTGCAGCAACCGCGAGATGATCGTCATCGACATGCCGGTGACCAGCATCTTTTCGCGATCGGTCAGATCCGGACAACGCGCGAAGAGCCGTTCGAGCTCCGCCGTGCGAATCGTCTCGGCTTTCTGCGTTAACGATGCGATGACCGGAACGGCGACGCGGGACTGATACCAGTTGCCGAATCGCCCGATGAACTCGTCGATGATCTCCTCGACGTGGGGAATCGCTTCGCGCCGCAGCTCGAGTTTCTCGTCGACGCGTTCTTTGAGTCCGTCGATATCCACGAGCGTGACGCCGGCGATCTCGGCGACGCGCGGATCGGCGTCGCGCGGCACGGCGATATCCACGATGAAGAGCGGGCGATCGGGCCGACGGCCGATCGCGGCGGCGACGTTCTCCGGAGTCAACACGAAATGCGACGCACCGGTCGAGGTGACGACGATATCGGCGGCGGCGAGCGCGTCGGTGAGCCCCGGCATCTCGACGGCGTGACCGAAACCGATCTCGGCGATGACGTCCTGCGCGTGACGCATGGTGCGGTTGGTGACGATGAGGTGCTGCGCGCCTTCGGCCCGCAACCGCTTGACGGCCGTCCGCGCCATCTTTCCCGCACCGATCACCACGACGGCCGTTTCCCGGAGCGAGCCGAGATGCGCCTTCGCTAGTTCCACGGCGGCGGTCGCAATCGACGTGGACTCATCGCCAATGCGCGTCTGCGTCCGTGCCGATTTGCCGGCGTTGAGCGCTTCGCGAAACAATTTGTGCAGCGTCTTACCGAGCGAACGCGCGTGCTGCGCTTGAATGTATGCGTCCTTGACTTGCCCCAGGATCTCCGCTTCACCGATAAGCATCGAATCTAGCCCGGTGCTGACGCGAAAGAGGTGCTCGATCGCCTGGCCGCCGAGCAGCGTGTACATGTACGAATCCAAGTCGTACTCGACGCCGGCGTGGCGGAAGTGCGCGAGAAACGCTTTGAGCTGCGCGACGCCGCTCTCGTAATCTTCGAGCTCCGCGTAGATCTCGAGCCGGCCGCAGGTCTGCAGCATCACGGCCTCACGTACCGCGTCGTACTCGCGCAGCGCGACGAGGGCTTCGCCCATCCGCGCTGCGGGAAACGCGTGACGTTCGCGCACGTCCACGGGAGCGGTGTGATGCGATAAGCCGAGGCAGACTAGCGGCATAAGCCCGTCACTGCGCGGAACGCATGCCCCGGATACCCGAACCCCACGGTCGCGATTCGCCAGTCATGCTCCAATCCTAGGGCGAGTGCGACCCGTTTCACTAGAGGTTTTATCGCAGAGCCTCGCCCGCGCCGCGGGATCCGGGGCTCGATCACGGGATCGCCGCCACGATGCCGGCAACCGCTCGGTCGGCTGCGTGAATGGTTCGCTCGACGTCGCGGGTGGTATGGGCCGTCGAGATAAATCCGGCTTCGAATTGCGAAGGAGCGAGATAGACGCCGCTTTCGAGCATGGCGTGAAAGTACTTCGCGTAGAGTGCCGTATCCGACTCCATCGCGCCGGCCAGATCGCGCACGGGCTTCTCGGTAAAGAACGTGCAGAACATCGAGCCGGCCCGCGTGGTGTAATGCGGGATGTCGTGCTTGGTAAAGATCTCGTGCAAGCCGTCGCAGAGCAGCTTGGTCATAATCTCGAGCGCTTCAAAAATGTGCGTATCGTCGTGCAATTCGCGCAGCGTCGCGATTCCCGCGGCCATCGCAAGCGGGTTGCCCGAGAGCGTTCCGGCTTGGTAGACGGGGCCGTCGGGCGAGAGTTGCGCCATGATCTCCGCTCGTCCGCCGAAGGCGCCGACCGGCAAACCGCCGCCGATTACTTTTCCAAGCGTCGTAAGATCCGGCGCGATGCCCTCGCGCGCTTGCACGCCGCCGATCGCCACGCGAAAGCCGGTCATCACTTCGTCGAAAATAAGCAGCGCGCCGTGCTGCGTGCAGAGATCGCGCAACCTCTGCAGGTAGCCGGGTTCGGGCAGAATGAGGCCCATGTTGCCCGCGTACGGTTCGACGATCACCGCCGCGATTCGGCCCTCGCTCGACGCGAACGCACGCGTCACGGCGTCGGCGTCGTTGTAGGGCAGCACGATCGTATCGCGCGCGACGCCTTCGGTGATGCCGGGCGAATTTGGTACGCCGTTCGTCAGCGCTCCGGAACCCGCCGCGATCAAAAACGAATCGCCATGTCCGTGATAGCAGCCGGCAAACTTCACGATCTTCTCGCGCCGCGTGTAGCCGCGGGCGAGGCGCACGGCGCTCATCGTCGCTTCCGTGCCGCTGGAGGTAAAACGCACGCGTTCGATGGAGGGTACGAGGGCGCAGATCAGTTCGGCGAGTTCGCTCTCGGCTTCGGTCGGTACGCCAAAGGAACTGCCGCGCGCGGCCGCTTGCGTGATGGCGCGAACGACGGCGGGATGCGCGTGTCCGAGGACCAGCGGCCCCCACGAAAGCACGTAGTCGATGTACTCGTGTCCGTCGAGATCGGTCATGTACGCCCCCGCGCCGCTCCTCGCGAACACGGGCGAACCGCCGACGGCCTTAAACGCGCGGACCGGCGAATTGACGCCGCCGGCGATCGTGCGGCGCGCGCGCGCAAAAGCCGAGATCGAGCGTTCGATTTTCACGTACCATTCCTCATCGTGCGTAGAGTTCGCGGCGATCCATCGCCGTGTTGACGTTCGCGAATACGCCTGGGTCGGCGAAGCGAACGGGGGTCGCGCGCAGGTGTTCGACGACGCCGCGCACGCTCCCCGAGCCGCCGGTAAAGATCGGGTAGGCCGCCTGCAGAAATGCGACGCGGTCGTAGAGGGCGCAGAGGGGTTCGGAGTGCCCGCGCTCGCCGTGTACCGGAATCGCGACCTCGGTCTGCGGGTTCCAGGCCCGCGCGAGCGCATCGAAGACTTCCGCGGTAACGCGCGGCAGATCGCCGGCCACCACGAACACGCGCGCCGCGCGTATCGCGCCGAACGCACTGAGGAGTCCGCCGAGCGGTCCGCGTTTGACCCAGCGATCGACGACGATCGGGCAAAGGAGTGCCGCGTCGAGTTCCGGTGCGAACGTGCTCTTGGCCGCGATCGTCACCGGCGCGATTCCGGCGACGTTGCTATAGACGCGCGCCAGCAGCGGCATGCCGCCGGCGTCGCCTTCGAGCTTGCCGGGCAATCGCGTCGCTTCGCCGCCGGCCAGAATGCAAACGGCGAGATCACTCGTTCGCGGGTCCACGGCGCGCCGCGTACTCCTTCGCAAAATAGGTGATGATGATGTCGGCGCCCGCGCGCACGAAACTTACCAGCACTTCGTCTACGGCGCGATCGCCGTCGATCCACCCCTGTGACGCGGCGGCCTTGAGCATCGAATATTCGCCGCTGACGTTGTAGACGGCGATCGGCGTGTCGAATGCATCGCGTGCCGCGCGAACGATATCGAGATAGGGCAATCCGGGCTTGACCATCACGACGTCGGCGCCCTCGGCGATGTCGAGCGCGATCTCGCGCAGCGCTTCGCGCGCGTTGGCCGGGTCCATCTGGTAGCTGCGCCGGTCGCCGAACTGCGGCGTCGAATCGGCCGCCTCGCGAAACGGACCGTAGAACGCGCTCGCGTACTTCGCGCTATAAGCCATGATCGCTACATCGGTAAAACCGGCATCGTCGAGCGCGGCACGAATCGCGCCGACTCGGCCGTCCATCATATCCGACGGCGCTACGACGTCGACGCCGCTGCGCGCGTACGTCAGGGCGGTCTTCACCAACAACGCGACGGTTGCGTCGTTATCGATTTCGCCGCGCGCGTTCACGATGCCGCAGTGGCCGTGATCGGTGTATTCGCAATTGCAGAGATCCGCGATCACCAGGACGTGCGGATAGGCCTCTTTGATGGCGCGCGCCGCCCGCTGCACGACGCCGTTGGGATCGAAGTTGGCGGTCGCGCGCGCGTCTTTGGTTTCCGGAATACCGAAGAGCAGCAGGCTGTGTATGCCGAGGGCGTCGAGCGTGCCGGCCTCTTTGATCACGCTCTCGACGGTGTAACGAAAGATGCCGGGCATCGAAGCGATCTCACCGGCGGCCGCCTCGTTCTCGACGATGAAGAGCGGCTGCACGAGCGATTCGACTCGCACGCCGTGCTCGCGCACGAGTGCGCGCAAAGCCGGCGTGCGCCGGAGGCGACGCGGGCGCAATGGTTGGTCCAAACGCGACGGTTCGTTCACGAGTTGTTCGACTCCAAAAGGTGTCCGCGAACGACGCGCAAGAGCGCTTCGATCGCGGCTTCGGGTGCGACGAGATCGGGTGCGAATCCGGCGGCGAGCGCCGCGGCGGAACTCTCCGGCCCCATGGCGGCTACCGTCGGACGAAGTTGCGACGCGTGAAGCCGGCGCAGGTAGTCCGCCGCGGCCGCGACCGAACCGCTCGATGCGAAAACCAGTATGTCCGGTACGCGCGTTCCAAGCCCCGCGTCGCCTTCCTCGCCGGCGTGCAATTCGAACACGTCCGCACCCTCGGCGCGCAGGGCCGCCGCGATGCGGCTGGGGCGATCGAGGGTGCGGGGCAGGATCACGAGCCGTCCCGCGAGCGGAAGGAGCGGCAGCTGCGGCGCGGCGGCGAGAATCTCCGCCGCGCCGGCATTCTCGAGTTCTTCGGCAAGCGCGGTTCCGAGACGTTCGGCCTGCTCGACGCTCGCTACCGGCGCCGCGCGCTCGGCGCGGACGATGCGCGTTCCGTCGAGCGTCGCAACGATGCCGCACGCGAGCAGCCGGGCACCGTCGAATCGCGCGTGAATACCGATGGGGGCTTGGCAGCCGCCACGCAAACGGCGCAGTGCCGCGCGCTCGCAGCAAACGGCGAGCTCGGCCGTCTCGTCGTTGATCGCCTCGCGCAGGGTCTGCGCGAGCGCGGAGTCACCGGCGCGCGTCTCGACGGCGAGCGCGCCCTGCGCCACCGCCGGAACGACTTGCTCGATCGAAAACGGCACGCTATAGGCTGCCGCCAGGCGCATACGATTGAGGCCGGCCGCCGCCAGCACGATCGCGTCGTAGTCGCCGTCACGCAGTTTGCGCAGTCGCGTATCGATGTTGCCGCGAATGTCCGCGTAAGCGAGATCGTCGCGCAGGGCGGCCAGTTGCGCGCGCCGGCGCTGGCTCGAGGTGCCGACGCGCGCGCCCGCCGGCAGCGTCCAGAAATCGGTAAATCGCTCGCTGCAGAAGACGTCGCGCGGATCTTCGCGCGCCGAAACGGCGGCGATCGCCATATCCTCGGGTAGAACGCTCGGCAGATCCTTACACGAATGCACGGCGTAGTCCGCGCGTCCGTCGCGCAGCGCGAGTTCGAGTTCTTTCACGAAGAGACTCTCCGCGCCGATCGACGCGAGCGAACGATCCTGCACGCGATCGCCGGTCGTGGTGACGTTCAGAATGGTAGTGGCCATGCCGTGGCGCGCGAGCCGCGCCGCGACCGTGCGGGCTTGCGTCATGGCGAGCGCGCTCGCGCGCGAAGCGCAGACGGCCGTGCCGGGGGCCGGAGCGTGAACGTGCCCGCGCAGATGCTCGATCGTCTCCTCGACTTCGTGCTCCGCCTGCGCGGGATTCATCGTCGCTAACCGTTCGATCGGCAACTCCGCGAGCGCGCGCAGCACCTCGCCGCGTTCCCCCGGCGCGAGGACGGCCTTGACATACGTCCGCATGCGTGCCAGCGTTTTGGCCGCGGTGCCGTAG
Source organism: Candidatus Baltobacteraceae bacterium (assembly GCA_036559195.1). Taxonomy (NCBI): domain Bacteria; kingdom Bacillati; phylum Vulcanimicrobiota; class Vulcanimicrobiia; order Vulcanimicrobiales; family Vulcanimicrobiaceae; species Vulcanimicrobiaceae bacterium. The sequence goes on along the minus strand of DATBTN010000051.1, from coordinate 21,158 downwards.
CCTTCGCCGAAACGTTCGCGAAGCTCGCGCGCGAGCCGTTTGGCAAATGCGGGCGAAGCGCCGCCGGTGTCGATCGCGAACGTCAACTCACCGACGCGCACGACGGCCTGCATCGAAAAATCGCCGCGTGCGGGATGGGTGGCATCGCAGACGAGGATGCCGCGCGCGCGCGCATCCGCAACGACCAGCGCGTTCGCGACGTCGTCGCCGGTAGCGGCAACGGCTAGGAACGCGCCCTCGATATCCCCCGAGCGATAGGGCCGATCGGCGATCTCGCCTCCGTGGCTCTCGAGGAGCGTGCGGAGTTCGGGATCGATGCGCGGAGCAACCACGCAGACGTGCGCCCCACCCGCGAGCAGCGAGGTGACTTTGCGAAGCGCGACGGATCCGCCGCCGGCGACGAGCGCGCGGCGACCGTTAGTATGAAGGGTGATGGGAAATGCCATAGGCCGTTCGCATGACTTCGCTGCTCGCATGCCCAAAACTGCTCCGCGTGGAACGAGCCTCGTAATGCGCAATCCCGCCCGTGCGGCGTTCATCGGAGCGGCTATCGCCGCGCTCATTACTCTGCCGGGTCTTGGCGCCGGTACGCTCTGGGACAATAGCGAGACCGCCTACGGCGAGGTGGCGCGCGAGATTCTCCTCTTTCACGACTGGATCGTGATGCATCTCAACGGGGCGCCGTGGTTCATCCAGCCGCCCCTCTACTTCTGGATCGCCGCCGCATTCGCGAAACTTTTCGGTGTAGGAAGCTTTGCGCTGCGGCTGCCCTCGGCGGTCGCGACGATTGCGATGGGGGCCATGACCGGCTACGCCGTCACCCGCCAGACCTCGTGGCGGACCGGCGTTTATGCGGCGGTCGTCCTCTCGACGTGTCTGATGCAGGCGATCGTAGGGCGCCTCGCCATCATGGACGCGATGCTGGACCTCGCCGTCGCCCTCTCGGTCTTTTGGTGGTTTCGCGCTTTACAGACCGGGCGCGATCGCTACTTTCTGCTGGGGTGCGCGGCGGCGGCATTCGGCTTTCTCACGAAGGGTCCGGTTGCGCCGGTCCTGGCCGGACTCGTGATTTTCGCGTACTTCGTGTGGAATCGGCGGCACGCCCGTACGCTCTTGCCGTCCTGGCGCGGATGGCTCGGCGGCATCGGTCTTTTCGTTTTGATCGTCGCGCCATGGTTGATCGCGCTCGTCGCTCGCACGGGCGGCCACTCGGTCGTGGAACTCATCGGTCACTACACCGTTGGGCGATACACGGGCACCATCGAGAATCAGGCGGGACCCGTTTGGTACTACCTACCCGTGCTGATTCTCGGGTTCTTTCCATGGATCGCGTTCTTTCCGTCGGCGATTGCGTACGGAATCGATCGGCTCGCGCGTCCGGCCGAAAACGACGACGAGCGCAATACCCAGCAAATGCTGCGGCTGGCGTTTACGTGGATCGTCGTGCCGCTGCTCTTTTTTAGCTTTGCAAAGACGAAGCTTCCGAACTATATCGCGCTCGAGTTCCCCGCGCTCGCGCTGCTGGTCGGCTTTTACTTTGAGAATGCCGTGCGCAAAGGACGAAGCCGTTCCTTGCTGATCTCCGCGGCCGCGGTTCCGGTAACGATCGCCATGCTCGCGATCGCGATCGTCTGGTTTTCGCACGACAATCGTTTAACGAGCGACTTGCAGAGCGTTGCGGTGGATCTGTTCTTCGTGGGCGCCGCGATCTTCGTGGGTTCGCTCGCAACCTTCGCGCTGCTCGTACGGAACTCCACGATGGCCTACGCGCCTTACGTGCTCGGCAGCGCCACGACCCTGGCGGTACTGTTTCTCGCGTTGCTTGCGCTGCCGAACGCCGAACGTTTCAAGCCCGTGCCGGCGCTCGCGCGCGTGATTGACGCGCGGCGCCAACCCGGCGACGCCGTCGCAATTCAAAACATTGCCGGCGGCAACGCGCTCGTCTTTTACACGCGCCCGCGCGTCTACGTACTCGCATCGCCCGACGCGCGGAGCGGCGATCAAGGGTTGCGCCCTCGCAGCGTCATCTGCTCGTCAAAGCGCGCGTGGGTGATCGCGCCGAAACGCCGCCCGGCCGTCGATCCGCGATACGGACGCCATCGCAGCGTCGTCGCCGAATCGGGCAAAGCCGACCTCTTCCTCTACGACGGCCCACCCTGCTCCGCAGCCAACTAAGAAGACCGCGCGTGGGATTTGCCATGGCGGTCGCGTCGAACCACCGTCTGACAGGCTCGCGTCCTTCGACAGGCTCAGGATGACAAATGCGGGATGTTGGCGGGATTTGTTATGGCGAGCTTGTCGAACGATTGTCATGGCGAGCGTGTCCATTTGTCATGGTGAGCTTGTCGAACCACGTCTGACAGGCTCGCGTCCTTCGACAGGCTCAGGATGACAAATGCGGGATGTTGGCGGGATTTGTTATGGTGAGCTCATCGAACGATTGTCGTGGCGAGCGTGTCCATTTGTCATGGTGAGCTTGTCGAACCACGTCTGACAGGCTCGCGTCCTTCGACAGGCTCAGGATGACAAAGGCGGGATGTTGGCGGGATTTGTTATGGTGAGCTCATCGAACGATTGTCGTGGCGAGCGTGTCCATTTGTCATGGTGAGCTTGTCGAACCATGTCTGACAGGCTCGCGTCCTTCGACAGGCTCAGGATGACAAAGGCAAAAAAAAGAGCGGCGCGTCATGCGCCGCTCTTTTTCGGTTGAGGGTCTGGGCTATTTCTTGAGTGCGGCGACCTGGGAGAGTTTTACTTCGCTCGCTTTGTTGTTGCCGAGACCCGTGCGAATGTAGTTGATGACGTTGGCGATATCTTTGTTGGAAAGGTTCGCCTTCCACGCGGGCATCTGGCCGTTGAAACTCTGGCCGTTGACCGTGATCGCGCCTTGTTTGCCGTTGAGTACGGTCAGGATGACCGCCTTGGCATCGCCCGTTACGTACGGGTTGTTCGCGAGCGGCGGAAAGGCGCCGGCAGTACCGGCACCGGTCGCACCGTGGCAGCTCGAGCAATTCTGCGAATAGACCGTCTGCCCGGCCTGCGCCGAGGCCGTGGTGGTCGTGGCGGGCTGGCCGTTCGAAGCGGCGGCCGGCGGAGCCGGAGCGGCCGCTACCGGCGGTGCCGTCTGCGGACTTGCGGCTTCCTTGGCGAGAATCGAGGACTGGCTCCAGAACGTGAGGCCGAGAATAATGGCCATCGAGACCGTGAGCGTCCACAAGATCGGTTTGCGCGAGCCCATAACTCGCGTCGTGCTCCGATCGATCCACGGGAGCAAGAACAGAATCAGCGTCGCAACGCCTGGGATAACCAGCGCGCCGACGACCTCGTAGTCGCCGGGAACGAGGTTGAGCAATCCGAAGAGATCTAAGAAATACCAGGCGGGGTAGGGCACGAAGGTCGCCAGGTTGGCGGGGTCGGCCTTTTGATCCAGGAACGGCGGCGAAACGAACGCCAGGAACACGATGATCGCAAAAACGATGAACGACGCAACGAAGTCCATGAACATCTGGTCGGGCCAGAAGCGTCCCGGACGCAGCGGGCGGGGATCCTCCACCGCCGGGCCGGCGGGGCCGTTGTAGCGGAAAATTGCGAGGTGCGCGCCGACGAGCGCCACGAGAATCGCCGGCATCAGCCAGACGTGCAGACCGAAGAACCGGTTGATCGTGAGCGTGCCCATCGTCGTGCCGTCTTGGGTGAACTGCTGGATGAACGTTCCGATCACGGGTGCGGTCAGCGTGAGGTTGATGGCGACCTGCGAGGCCGCGTATGCGTTGGAGTCCCACGGCAGCAAATAGCCGGTGAGTCCGAGCACCATCGTGACGAGCAACAGCAGTACGCCGACGATCCATTGGACCTCGCGCGGCGATTTATAGGCGCCCCAGATCACGACTTGCAGTAAGTGCAGGAAGACCAGCGCGATCATTGCCGACGCGCCCCAATAGTGAATCGAAAGCACGAAGTGCTGGAACGGATGATCGTAGATCGACTTGGTCGACTCCCACGCCGTCAACGCGGACGGAGCGTAGAAGAACGTGAGGAAAATGCCGGTGACGATTTGGACGATCATCGCGAAGATCGTCGCGCTGCCGAAGACGTACCAGTAACTCGCGCCGCCCGGAATATCCTCGGTCAGAAAATCCTTGGCCATGGTGACGAAGCCGGTGCGCCGGTCGATCCAGTTAAGCATCTCTTGAGAGTCCCTTTTCCGTTAGCTAAGGTACGAAACGACGATGCGGCTCGGAATCGTCGGGGCGTAGCGGATCCAGGTTACTTCGGCCTGGCCGCTCTGTTCGCGCATCGGCAAGGGATCCAGGCCGCGCTCCGCCGGGCCCGCGACGTGCTTGCCTTCGTTCGAGAACTGCGAACCATGGCACGGACACGCGAATTTGTTCGCCGTCGCATCGTAGGCATAGCGGCAGCCCAGATGCGGACAGATCGGGCTGAAGAGCACGAAGCCCATGTTCACGGCCTTGTACGGCAGCGTGGCTTTTCCGCCGGGCCCGAACAGGTCGGGGCGAGCTTTTACGAATTTGTTGTAATCCGTTTTGATGCCCCACACGGATTCCGGGATCTGCTGCTCGGGCAGATACGCATCTTTGCTCTTGAGCGTGAAGTCGATCTTCACGGCTTTGTCGGTCGCGCTTTGCAGATCTTTGAATCCCTGCGCGTCGAGCGTCGCCCAGCTCCCCGTGCCGGCGCCGACGTCGGGAATGAGCGAACCGACGATCGGAATCGCAAGACCCAATCCGATGAGGGCGCCCCCGAACAGCGTAAAATTCGCCATGAACGTACGGCGGGTGATCTCTTCAGGTGTGCCGGGATCGTCGTAGGCACTAACAATCCGGCGGCCGCCCTCAGATGAGGCGGCGTTCGCATGACTCGACAAAGCTCTTGTTCTCCGGAGACGTCTAGGAAGTTTGAACCTTCTCCGGCGATTCTACGTCCGCCCGCTATCCTGGCGCGTCTACATACATCGGAGGCGGCCCTCGTGCGGCTGCCGGATCCTGAGTCCCGATCCGGCCTGCGCCCCGCCGGCGGCGGGTTCACGCAGGGCGGCCGGCGCGGCCGATTCCGCGACCGGCGCGTCGGGCGTCACATCTTGTAGCTGTGAAGCCCGCTGATCCAAATATTGACGCCGAAGTAACAGAACATGATCGAGAGAAACCCGATCGCGCTGACCCACGCGCTGCGCACGCCGCGCCAGCTGTTACGCGTGTGCAGATGCATGTAGATCGCGTAGATGATCCACGACGAGAGCGCGGCCGTCTCCTTGGGATCGAATTGCCAATAGGCGCCCCACGCTTCGTGCGCCCACATCGCGCCGGTGATGATGCCGAGCGTGAGCAAAGGAAGACCGACCGCGATGACTCGGTAGATCAACACGTCGATCTGCGCCAGGCTCGGCAGCGTGTTTAGCCAAGCGGCCGCCGCGTTGCCCCGCGCCGCTGCGGCGGCGATGTTGGGAGTGTCCATGCGCACGACGGGCCCCTGGGCCGCGGCACGCTCCGCGAACAGGTCGGCCGCGGGCGCCGTCGCGAGTCCGGGGCTTGCCGTTGCGGCGTTGCGCAGCGACCCGCCGGACCCGAGCGAACGCTCGAAATAATACTTTACGAGGTAGAGGCACGAGAGTACGAACGACACCATGAAGGCGGCGTACGACGTAACCACGAGCGGCACGTGGATCTTTGCCCAATACGATTGCAGCGACGGTACCGCCGGCATCGTCCCTTCGTTCCAGGTAACGCCGTACGCCAAGAACAACGCCGCTAACGCGAGCACGAAACCGCCCGCCCACCACATTTTGTAGCGGAAGGCGAAAACGATAAAGATTGCGACCGACATCGCTGCGAAGAGCGAGAGCGAGCCGTAGAGGTTGAGCAGCGGCCAGATGTGCGTGATGTCGTAGCGTGCAACGAGCTGCGCGAATTGAGCGACGCACCCGGCGATCGCCAGCGGCATGCCCAAGTGTTTGAGCCATTCCTCGCGCGAGAAAAAATAAATCAACAGCGCGATCGCGCCGACGATATACGCGCCGAGGGCGACGATCATCAGTACTTCATCGAGCGGCATTGCGGTATGACTCATGATTGCCTCGCCTCTGCGAACGTAAGATTGGGCTTCGGGCCCGGTGGGTTCATCGAGCGTTCGAACTCCGCCACCAGTTCGTGGAACTGCGTCTCGAACATATCGTAGCCTTTGACGGTGGTGGCCGCCAAACCAACCGTCCAGAGCTTCGTATCCTCGGCCCCTCCGGGGACGGGATCGACGCGGACGTAGAGCCGGGCCGGCAGCAGATAAAACGAGATGACCAGTCCCGCGAGCAAGACGAAGGCGCCGATGCCCACGAGCCCCACGCCCGGATCGTTGCGGTACTGAATGCCGCTCACCATCAGATACTGGCGCGGGGTAACGCGCCACCCGCCGCCGACGTCGATCCAGGTGTGCATCGGCACGAGCGCCGCGCCGAGGCTCGATCCGGCGTCGCTCACATCGAGGGCGACGGCGGGATCGTTGACGCGCGGGTCGGGCGAGGGCTGGCCGGTTTGGCGGTCGACCGTGGGCACGAATTGCGCGAACTGCACGCTGCGCTGCGTTCCCGGCAGTTGCATCGCATCGCCCGTCAGATAGACCTTATCGGAGAGCGAGGGCACGCGGACGCCGTCGTGCGTCACGTCGAACCGCAGCGCGAAGCCGTAACTCGATTGATAGAAGAGCGTACCGCCGATGTCGATCGGGTGATTGACGCGAACCGTTTCGTGCCGCGGGATGCCGTCTTTTCCGACGACCGTTACGTGCGAGACGTAGTCGATTGGCTGGTAGACCATGCCGCTCTTGGTAAGAATCGGCTGAACTTTGTAGCCGAAACTATCGAGTCGAATGGTGGATTGCGAATGCGGGACGTCGATCGTCTGGCCCGTGACGATCGGGCTTTGCCCGTCGAAGCCGCGCGCCCAGTAGACCGTCGTACCGGCGGCGATGATGACGAAGCCGACGTGCGCCACGAGCACGCCGCGCCGCGCCCAATTGTGCTTGTCGGCGAAGGTCCATTCCGTTCCGCCAAATTCCCGATTGCGCACCTGCCAGCCGCGCGAGCGAAAGAACCGTTCGAGGCGCCCGCGCACGTCGGCTCGATCGCCGCGGACCGTGAGCGTGGCGTTGAGGGGAATCTTATCGATTTTGACCGGATGCAGCGGCGGAAGTCGCGCCGGAATGACGCGTTTGAACGTGCAGACCGCGAGCGAGAGCAGAATCAAGCCGATGATGCCGACGTAGTACGGCGTGTGATAGATGTTGTCGATATTGAGCCGCAGGATCAATCGCGCGAGCGCCGGCGCGTAACTCTGAAAGTAGGCGCCCGGGTCCTTGCCTTGCTCCACCACGACGCCGACGAGCGTCATCAGACCCCACACCATGAAGAGCAGCACGGCGAAGAGCACGTTGCTGAAGGTGCGCAAGAAATCGTCGTAGAGCGAGCGGACCATCGTGTATCGACCTTAGTACGATGCGCGCTCGGCGCGCCACGACTTCTCAAGCACGGCGATGATCCAGAGGCTGATTTCGTAGAGCACGTACATCGGGCCCGCGATGAGCGCCATCGTCAGCGGGTTCCCGTCGGGCGCGATGATCGCACCGAAAACGAAGAAACCGAAGATCGCGTGCTTGCGGTATTTGCGCAGCATGAGGCTGTTGATGATGCCGATTCGCGCGAGCGCCAGCATGACGACCGGCGTTTGGAAGATGAGCGCGAATGCGAGCAGGAGGATCAAGATAAAATTGAGCGTGGATTCGATGCCGAATGTCGGCTCGGCGACGGCGCTCGTGATGCTTAAGAGCGCGTGGACGACGCGCGGCAGAACCACGAAATGCGCGAAGGCGATGCCAATCGCCGCGAGCACGATCGACGGCGCGACGTACGCGTAGACCATGTGCCGGGTTCGGGGATGGAAGGCCGGGACGATGAACATCCAAACCTGATAGAGGATGACGGGCAGCCCCAGCACGATCGCCATGTAAATGGAGAGCTTGAACTCGGTGAAGATCACGTCGGCGGGTCCGAATGCGTGCAGCCGCACTCCGTGAAAGTACGCCTGGGCCATCCAGGGGATGATGTGCTGCGCGGGCCAAAAAAGCGCGACGGCGAGCACGATGACCGTGCCGAACGAGATCAACAGACGTTTACGGAGCTCCCGCAGGTGCTCCGTAAAACTCATCTCTTTTTGATCCCAGCCGCCGGTCTCGGACGCGGGAGCTTCCCGTTGCGCGAGCATGCGAGTCAGCTGCTCGGCGTGCCCTTGCCGGGCGTCGGCGGCGGAACGTTTTCGCCGGCGAGCGACGTCTCGGTGACGTTCTTCATCGGATCCGCGGCAGCGGCATCGTTACGCAAACGGGCCTCTTCGCGCACGCGCGTCGCGGCTTCGTCCGCCTCGGCCTGGCCGAGCACGAACTCTTTCTTGGCCTGGCCGGCGCTGCGCGCGAGCTTCGGCAGCTTGTCGGCGCCGAAGAGCACCACCGCGCCGATCACGATGATCCCGATGATCTCCGGGCTCAGAAAGGCGAGAATCGGATGGAAGGTCATGAGTTCTCCTTACTATGCTAGAACGGCGAGCGCGTCGGCAAGGTTTGCGAGTTCGGCCTTCGCCGCGCCGTTCTCCAGCGGTGCGAGCGAGAGTTTGGCGCGCTCGGCGTACTGCGCGATCTGCTCGCGCGTGCGCTCGATGCCTCCGTGGCTCGCAATTCCGGTTACGATCGCCGGAACCGAATCCTCGTCGTCTCCCGAGTAGAAACGTTCGACGAGCGAGCGGAAATCGCTGTCGCCGGACGCGAGCGCGAGAATTAATGGAATCGTCATCTTGCGCTCTTGCAGATCGTTGCCGACGGGTTTGCCGATCGTGCGAGCGTCGGCGGTGACGTCGAGCAGATCGTCCTGCATTTGGAATGCGATGCCGTAATAGAGCCCGAAATCGCGCAGCGCTTTTACGTGCAGCGCGCTCGCGCCCGCCATAATCGCTCCGCACTCGGCGGATGCCGCAAAGAGCGAAGCGGTCTTTTTCATCACGATTTCAACGTAGGCGGCCACCGGCAGATCCAGATTGGCAAGCGCGCGCAGTTGTAAGACTTCGCCGTCGCAGATATCGGCCAGGGTCGCGGAGAGGATGTTCGGTATCGGATGCGGGTACTGCGCGGTAACGTTTTTGAATATCCACGCGAAGAGATAGTCGCCGGCTAGCACGCTGATGCGGTTGCCGTAGTCGACGGCGGTGGCGTTGACGCCGCGCCGCGTCTGCGCGTTGTCGACCACGTCGTCGTGGATGAGCGTTGCGACGTGAATCAATTCCATATACGCGGCCAGCTGCAAATGCTCGGCCGCGTCGCCGCCGTTGGCCTCGGAGGCTAGCAACGTCAATCGCGGGCGCAGGCGTTTGCCGCCGGCGGCCAGCATGCGTTTGATCGCCTCGGTAATGAGCGGATTGTCGGTCGCGAACTCGTTGCGGAAGAACTCTTCGACGAGCGTGTACATGCTCGCGTCGTTGCGGGCGCGTTCGATCACGGGGCGGTTCCGTAGTGCACGGCGATCGCGCCGCCCATGAGCGGGAGATAGTTCGCGTCGGTAAAACCCGCGCGCTCGAAACGCTCGCGCAGCGCCTCGGCGTTGGGATGATGCGTGAGCGAGTTCGGCAGATACGTATACGCTTGCTTCGAACCGCCCACGAGACCGCCGACGAGCGGCACCATCTTGTAGAAATAGAGATCGAAGCACGCCTTCCAAATGCGGTTGGGGGCCTTGCTTACGTCCAGGTTCACGAAGCGCGCGCCGGGCTTGAGCACGCGTCGAACCTCGCGCAGCGTCGCATCGATATCGACCACGTTGCGCAGGCTGAAGCCCATCGTCGCGCCGTCGAACGCTCCATCTTCGAACGCGAGCGCCATCACGTCACCTTCCACGAACGAGGCGCTCCCGCGAGCCTCGTGCGCGGCGCGTTGGCGAGCGACGTCGAGCATCGGTGCGGTGAAGTCCACGCCGGTAACCGCGAGCGACGGATCGGTGCGCAATAAGTGGAAGACGACGTCGCCCGTGCCGCAGCAGAGGTCCAGGATGCGGCCGGCGTGCGGGGGCCGCAGGATCGCAATCGCTCGCTTGCGCCACGACTCGTCCATCCCGGCCGTAAGCACGCGATTGGTGCGATCGTAATGCGGAGCGATGCGCGCGAACATCTCGCGAACGAACACGCCCTTGTCGGTCTGGTGCGGCGGAATGTGGGTCGAGGCCATAAACAGGTCCTACGCTTTCCAACCGCCGGGCATACCCCCTGCTTGTGCCCGGCGACCTTTGTCGTGAGGGCATCGCATGATCGCGCTCGCTTCAACCGGCGGCATGTTGGCGGCGATGGGTTCGGCCTGCCGAATCGAGCTGAGCGCCTATACCCTGCGTCCGGGCCGGGTCCTCGATGCGCTCGAAGGAGCCGCCCGCCGTGGCGCGCGCGTCACCGTTCGCCTCGAAGGGAGGCCGTACGGCGACGCAGGCGGCGCACTGGCGGCTGCGAACGCGCGCGGCGTTGCGGAATTACGCCGCCTCGGTGCCGACGCGAAACTCGTCGATGCGAACGACGGCGACGGGGCGCCGCTCCACATGAAGGCCGCGATCTGCGACCGCGACCTGTTCCTCGACGATCGCAATTGGCCCGACGACGGAACCGACACGATCGTGCGCGACACGTTTTCTTCCGACGTGCGCGCCGTGCGGGACGCACTCGACGGCCGCGCGCCGCGTTGGTCGCCGGTTTTTAGCACGACTAAAGCCGCTTCGCTCCGCCTCGAAACGCAGCTCCTGCGCGCCGCTGCGCGCGCGCGGACGGTCGAGGTTGCGAGCGAGTCGTTCGGCGCGGGCAGCGGCGTCTACGGCCAGCTCGAGCGTCTCGCGAAAGAAGGCGTGCGGTGCCGTCTCCTGGTCGCCGATCGCGAGCGCCGCGAAAGCGCGCGCGAGGCATTGGCCCTCGAGCGGTTGGCGCGCGCCGGTGTGGAGGTTCGCACGGGCAGCTTCGACGAGAAGTTTGCGATCGTCGACTCACGCCGGGCGTGGGTCGGCTCGACGAACGCCACCTCGCCGTATTACGATGCAAACCAGCGCGATTGGGGTCTACGCACCGATCGGAGCGCCGTGGTCTCGGAGATTGAGAATCGCTTTGAGCGCGAGTGGGCGCTAGCGGCGGACTTTTCTGCTAAATAGCGATTCGGCCGTCGCACGGGTCGTCGCGATGACCGTATCGACGCCGATCTCAAGCACCTCCGCCAGCTTCGCTGCGGTCGCCGCGATAAACGCCGGCTCGTTGCGTTTGCCGCGATGCGGAATCGGCGCGAGATAGGGGCAATCGGTCTCGAGGATCGCGTGATCGAGCCCGACGGCGCGCACGGCATCGCGTACGTGTTGTGCCGTTTTGAACGTGAGTACGCCGCCGATTCCGAGCTTGAGGCCGAACTCGCCCACGTAGGTTTGCGCTTGGCGCGCGTCGCCGGTAAAACAATGGATGACGCCGCGCATGCCCGCCGCGAACTCTTCGCGCAAAACCGCAACGAAGTCGTCGTAGGCATCCCGATGGTGAAAGATGACCGGCAAATCGCGTTCCCGCGCGATTCGCAGTTGGGCGCACAAAACGGCTCGCTGCGCTTCTCGCGGGCTGTGATCGTAGTAATAGTCGAGCCCGATTTCGCCGACGGCTACGATACGCGGATCGTCGAAGAACGGCGCGAAGGCGGCGGCGAGATCTTTGGGCGCCTCCCGCGCTTCATGCGGATGCACGCCGACCGAGGCGAGCAGATCGAACTCGCGCGCGCATGCGAGCGCGCGTTCGCTATCGGCCAGATCGCAGCCAACCGCAATCATCTGCACGACGCCGGCGCCGCGCGCCCGCGCCACGATCTCGGCGCGATCTTCAGCAAACGCCTTATCGTGCACGTGCGCGTGCGTATCGAACAATCCAGCCGCCATCCCACACCTATTCCAACGCCAACAATCCTTGTCATCCTGAGCCCGTCGAAGGACGAACCTGTCGTGGTTCGACAAGCTCACCATGACAATGGTTCGACAGGCTCACCATGACATGGGCTGTTACGCCGATAGCTCGATGACGCGGTTGCGGCCTTGGCGTTTGGCGGCGTAGAGTGCTTCGTCGGCGCGGGCGAGCGCACTCTCGAGTGTTTCGCCGACGTCGAGCGCGGCGATTCCGATCGAGCACGTTATCGGTTTGCCGTCGGAGTGGCGCAGGCCGCAGCCTTCGATCGCCGCTCGCAGACGCTCGGCGACCTCTCGGGCGCCGGCGCTTGCGGCGCGCGGCATGACGATGAGGAATTCTTCGCCGCCGATGCGTCCGGCTCGGTCGTCGCCCCTGACGTTTTGCGCGATGATATCGCCCACGGCTCGCAGGCAACGATCGCCGGCGAGATGCCCGAGATGATCGTTAATCGCTTTGAAATGATCGACATCGATGAGCAGCAGCGAACCCGGCGCAACGTCGCTTGCCAGGGCCGCGCGCACGTGCTCCAAGATCGTGGCTCGATTTGGAAGACGCGTCAGCGGGTCGATCTCGGCGGCCTCCTGCGCGCGGCCGATGGAGCGAAGATCGCGCAGCAGCGGCGCCAGTTCGCGGGCTACTTGTTCGAGCCGCTCGTGACGTGCGGCGTGTGCGTCGTGTACGAGATGGAGCGCGCAGAGCGCGCCGACCAGATAGCCCTCGTCGTCGTACGCCCCGGCGGCGACGATCGCGTGCGTATCGTCGGTCACGGAAACGGTTCCGCCGGCGCGCAGCTGCAATCGCATCACGGCGCGATTGCGTAATTCTTCATACCCGCGTTCGGGCGGAGGCCCGACGCTCGTTACGACGCGCCAATCCGGACTCACGCCTCCGATGGCCGCGATGACCTGCACGGTTTCGCGCGACGATCCGAGCGCGGAGGCGACGACCGAATTGATCTGCGGAATCGGGTCGCGTTCCACGAGCATCGCGGTAATGGCATCGCGCGTCATGCGCAAACGCGCGGCTTCGCTGCGCGCCAGAAAGAGCGAACGCGAAAGAATGGCGGTGGTCGGAACCGGGATCCATGCGAGAATCCCGAAGAGCGCGTTGCCGTGAATCATGAATTCGCAGCAAGCGTAGGCCCAGATAGCTTGGAGCGCGAGCAGCGCCCAGAGATGACGATCGCGGGTATAGCGACGCCACAGGCGGCGTAATGGAATTCGTTCGCGCCAGGCGGTCGTCGGCAAGTGCCAGAGATAGATGAAGCCCATCAACCCGATCAGCAGAATCGTGACGAACGAGGCGAAGGACGGCAGGGTGAAGTCGAAGAGCGTTCGCGGAACGAGCGGCCGGAGGAAATCCGCTCCGATAAAGAAGAGCGCGCGCGAAGCGCCGGCAAATGCGATTGCGAACCGATCGGCGCGCCGGCGCAGCAACCCGGCAATGGAAAAACCGACGAGCGCGGCTATTGCCGCAGCCGTGCCGCTTTCAACGATGAGCAGCGAAAGGGTGATCGGCAGATCGAGCGAGACGGAATCCTCGATGTGCCCGCTTCGCTTGCCCCGTCGGCCGCGAATCGGCACGCTGTTGCGCACGGTAATGGCGACCATGACGATCGCCACCGCGACCAAGAGGCGTGTCAGCACGGGTTCCAGAGCCACGTCGGCGCGAGCGCGTACGACGACCGCGGCGAGCGCGGCCAAAAACGTCGCGGCATAGAGCGCGCGGATGAGATTCCGCGATCGCAACCGAGATCTACTCACCCGCTTGGCGCTTGCGCCTCCACCGGGACGTCGATACGCGGGAACAGTGCGTCGGCCGGCGCCGTCACCGTGCCGGGCTCCAGGCCGCCCCAGACGAGCTCGTCCCACGAGCGATCGAGATTGCCGGCCAGACCGAGTTGACGCCACATCTCTCGCGCTCGCTCGGGCATGATCGGGGCGAGCATCGTCGCGAGAAACCGCAGCCCCTCGCAGAGATCGTAGAGTAGCGCGTCGAGTTCGTCGTCGCGCGCTTCCTTAAAAAGAACCCACGGCTTGCGCTCGTCGATACTCCGATTGAGCGCCGTGACCAACTCCCAGATGGCGACCAGCGCGTCGCGAAACTCCAGAGCGAGTATCGCGCCGCGCACTCGCGCGGGAAGTTTGGCAAATCGCGCGCCGAACGGCTCCGAGCCGCCGTCGCGGGCCGGTTGCGGAACGACCCCGTCGCGATATTTTTGGAGCATGGAGAGCGTTCGCCGGAACAGATTGCCAAGATCGTTGCCGAGATCGTTGTTGTGGCGCTGCACGATCTTCGCTTCGGAGTAGGAGAAGTCGCTGCCGAACGGCGCTTCGCGCAGCAGGAAATAGCGCAGCGAATCGGCCCCGAAGCGCTCGGCGAGGCCGATTGGATCGACGGCGTTCCCGAGGCTCTTGCCGATTTTTTGGCCGTCGAGTGTGATCCAGCCATGCGCGTAGACGAGCTCGGGCGCTTCTTCACCGAGCGCCCAAAGGACCGCCGGCCAAATGATCGTGTGGAACCGCGCGATCTCCTTGCCGATCAACTGCACCGACGCCGGCCAGTATTTTTTGAACTTCGCGTCGTCGGTCGACCAGCCGAGAGCCGAGATGTAGTTCAGCAGGGCATCGAACCAAACGTAGATAACGCCGCCGCCGCCCGGGATTGGAACACCCCAATCGAACTTGGTGCGCGAAATGCTGAAATCCTCAAGCCCCTCCTCCAAAAGCGACATCATCTCGTTGTAGACCGCCCGCGGGCGTACCCAGTTTTGATGCTCCTTGAAATAGTGCTTGAGACGGTCGTTATATTTGGAGAGCCGAAAGAACCAATCGTCTTCGGAGAGCCACTCGACCGCGCGTCCGCACGTGGGGCACTTGCCGTCGACGAGTTTGTTCTCGAGCCAAAACGTCTCGTCGGCGACGCAGTACCAGCCTTCGTACTTGCCGAGGTAGACGTCGCCGTTGGCGCGCAGCCGGTCGAAGACGGCCTGAACCACGCGCTCGTGCCGCGGTTGCGTCGTTCGGATGAAGTCGTCGTACTCAACGTGATAGAGCGAGAAGAGCGCCTGCCAGCGCGGCACGAGTTCGTCGCACCACTCCTGCGGTGATTTGCCGGCCGCCGCCGCGGCATCGGCGACTTTTTGGCCGTGTTCGTCGGTACCGGTCAGGAAGAACGCGTCGCCTTGCGTGCGCGCCGTGCGCGCCAGAACGTCGGCCACTACGGTGGTGTAGGCATGGCCGATATGCGGGTTTCCGCTAATATAGTAGATGGGCGTAGTGACGTAGAAGGCGCGATCCATTCCGCACCCTTATCGCTACGGGTCGTTGCCGCCCCTTCGCAAGCGCTTGCGATCGGTAACGCGAGCGTAAAGATGGCGCCGCTCGCCGAGGCCGCGATCGGCTAGCGTCTTCGCGATTGCCGAGACGCTCTGCCCTTCATCCGCGAGAAGCGCGTCGATCGCCGAATCGACGTCGCCGGGTTCGGGATAGTCATCCGTTTGCGGGGCCGACGGCTCGACGACCAGGGTGATCTCGCCTCGCACGGGATCGGCCAGGCGCGAGCCGGCCTCCGCGGCAGTCCCCAGCAGTTGCTGCTCGAAATGCTTGGTGTATTCGCGCACGATAAAAACGCGCGCGGTCGGATCGACCCCGGCGATATCCAGGAGCGTCGCGCGGATGCGTTGCGGCGATTCGTACCAGATACTGGGAATGCCGAGCGCGAGCGTTGCGGCGAAGGCCTTGCGGCGGGCGGTGCTGCTGCGCGGCGGAAACCCTTCGAAGACGAAGCGGCGCAGATCGAATCCCGAGAGGACCGCGGCGCCCAACGCTGCGTTCGGCCCGGGGAGCACGTCGATCGCGATGCCGGCATCGCGGGCGGCGGCGACGAGTTGGGCCCCCGGATCCGAGATGCCCGGCATCCCGGCGTCGGTAACGACGGCGACCAGTTCGGTGCTCGCCCGTTCGAGGATTCCGGCGGTGGCACCGGCGGCGTTGTGCTCGTGATAGCTCCAGATCTCTTTGCCGGGAAGGGCCAGCGCAGACAGCAGCTTTCGAGCGACTCGCGAGTCTTCCGCAACCAGAAGCGAACACTCGCGCAACGCGTCGAGCGCGCGCAGGGTGATATCTCGCAGATTGCCGAGCGGTGTCGGCACAAATACCAGCGGCACGAACGATCTTTCGACGGCGGTACGGGCGTTTCAGCCGTCGTGCCAATCGGCCCATTTGCGCCTCCGGTCCGTCTCATGCATTAAGGAAGGGGGCCGGAAAACCGATTGAATTGTATATGGCGAGGGCTCTTACTGTCGCGCCCGCATTCCCATTGGCGGCATCGCCGTCAAATGGCGCGTTCGTGCGCCTGGCGGAGGGTGCCGTAAGCGCCTCCCTTGAGTACGACCGGTCGGAGCGTGATGAGGCTTTCGTGCTGCGCGCGCGCAACGATTTCGACGCACCCTTGCTCGCGACGGCCATCGCGACGTCCTCGGGGCCGCACCCCCTCGCGATGCCGCTGGAGACCTTTTGGATCGACGCCAATTCCAGCACCGACTATCGCATCGCCGTTCCGAAACGTCGATGGATTCGGCTCGATCGCGTCGTCGTACGCATGCGCGGCGTTTCCGCAGACTATTGCGTCGAAAGCGCGATTCCGCGATCGAGATCTCTAGCCGCCGCGGTCTGCGCCGTTGTCGCCGCGGTGGTCTGCTGCGCCGGCATGGGAACGTATTGGTTTCTGCATCCCCGACTCGATCGCGTCGTGCGAGTGCTCGCATCCAAGCCGCGTGTTGCGTATGTCGTAGAACCCGGGCCTGCCGTCAACTCGCTCGCGCTCGATCAGACCGAACTCGACGCCGGCCAGCCGCTCGTCGTGCGGTACAGCGTACGCGCAAGCCAAGGCGAAGTGCGCGCGATCGACGTGAACGGAACGGTTTGGGCGCGGGCGCCGATCTCCGTCTCCGGCATCTCTACGCTGGCGCTTCCGATCTTTCCACACGATAAGGAGTTGCGAGTCGAACTCGTTGCCTCCAAGAACGGCGACACGAGCGCATCGGGCATGGGCATCTACGTTCGCGCAAAACCGCCGGTGCGCGCGGTCGCGCGGATTGCCTCCGCTTCGATCGTACCCAGTCCGATAACGATTCGTCAGGTTGAGGTTATCGCCGGCGGCGCTCTGACCGTGAGCGTGCTTCGGCATCCGTCCCATTTGCGCGTTGCACTGACGACGGCCGGCGGACGTCCGCTGGAGGCAGACGACGTCGGACCGGCGATGCATCGAATCGTGCTGCGCGTTCCGCCCGACGTATCGGGCAGCATCGTCGTCGTTACGTCCTTCAAGCGGGGAAGCGGTTCGGAAACGCTCCTGCGCACGCTCCCGGTTCGGTAGTTGCTGGATTCGCGCCCGGCAAAAGCAATCGCGCTGGTCACGCTGTGCGTAGCGATCCTCGGCGTTTTCTCGTTCTTCACCTATCTGCGGTCGTTTAGCACCAAGGGCATTGATTTTGAAGCGTTCTATTGCGGCGCGCAAGCCGCACGAACCGGTCACGATCCGTACCTCTTCGAACCGCTGCACTCGTGCGAACATGCGGTCTATTTTAAGAGCGCCGACGACAACCTCATCGTTCCCGATCCGTTGCCGGGATATGCCATTCTCGCGTTCACGCCCTTAAGCGCGATGCCGTTCGGCATCGCCTATGCGCTGTGGTCGCTCTTCCTTGCGGCGTGCATCGCGGCAACCATCCCGGCTCTCGTGCGCTTGACCGGCTGCACTCCACTCGTGGCCACGCTCTCCGTCGTCTTAATCGACGCAATCGTATCGCTGACCATCGGCCAACTCGTTCCCGTGTGCGTGCTTTTTACGACGTGGGGCGCGCTGTGCGTGCGCCGCGAACGATACTGGGCGGCGTGCTGCTGCCTTGCGTTGTCGATGCTTCAACCGCAATGCGGCTTCGTCGCGCTGATGAGCTTGGCGGTCTTTGAAGCGAGATCGCGCGTTGCAGTTGCATCGGCACTCGCCGCGCTGGCCACCGCGTCGGTGCTCTTTCTCGGGTTGGCCGCAAACGTTGAATACGTGCGCGACGTGCTCCCCGCGCACGCGGCGGCCGAGTTGTACAACATCGAGCAGTTCGCGCTGGCGCCGATGCTTTTCGAACTCGGCGCCCGCCCCCAGACGGCACTGCTGATCGGAACGTTATCCTTTTTCGCAATGGCCGTCTTCGGCGCGTGCGTGGCGCAACGGTTAGCTGCGCGATACGGCGATCGAGCGTTTCTCGTAGTCGTGCCCTGCGCCTTCGTGCTCCTTGGAGGCACGTACCTCCACATTCAATCGCTGGCGTTCGCGCTGCCGGCAGCTCTGTTGATGCGCCGATATCGCCCTACGACGGATGGCCGTTTCGATGCGATGCTCGTTATGCTCTGCGTTCCCTGGCAATGGCTCGTGCTAACGATGTATATGATCCCGCTAGCGGCCGTAATGAGCGGAATCCTGGCGTGGCGGCTCTGGGAGCGAAATATCCGTGCGCTGGCGATCGGTATCGGCAGCGTCGCCGCCGCCGGTCTTTCGATGAGCCTGCTCTTCATTTATGCGTACGTCCCTGGTCCCAAACATTTTAGCGCGACGGCAGCGAGCCACGATCTCGCGGAAAACACGTGGGTGCTCCTCGAGCGGGTCTACGCTTCGACCGGTGCCGGGTTCCCCACCTATTGCGCGCGTTCGCTTTCGATCGTCGCGCTCGCGTACCTGATCTTCGTAGTTGCGAAAGAGGGCCGGGTCGGCCGGATTGGCGAACGTTTCTCACCCAAGTGTGAAAGTGCGGAATTGGCCTCCCGTCCGTAACACGTCTTGGATCGATCGTTCGAGCCGATGCGGAGCCTCTGCGTCGGCTTTTTGCTGCTCGTTTCCAATCGGTCGCGCCCGATGAGTGCGCCCGAGTCATTCTACATCGATCTCTCCGCGATGATGGTAGCGGAGCCGGGAATGCGCGTGCGCCTGGCGGGCGACGACGCCTGGGTGTGGTGCTCGATTTGGGTGAAGACCGCCGCCTCGGGCGCGCAATACGCGCAGTTCACGGTGCTCAATGCTTGCCAACGGCCGCTGCTGTGCACGCCGGCATTCGGCACCGGCGGACGCGTGCGTTCGGTCGGCCACCACCGCATCTGGTGCGAACCGGCGCAGGAAAAGACGTTCGACTTTCGCGTTCCCGATTCGAAGGGGATCGATCGCGTCTGTCTCTACGTGGAAGCCCAGGGCGAACAATGCATCTACGTTCTCGCGATAACGCCGCAGGGCTTGGCGCTCGCGGATTTCGCCGCGCCGTTGCTCGCAGTCGCCGGCGGCGTCGCAGCCGGCGTTCTCGTCTCGGTGTTGTGGCAGCGTTTCGGGCGCGCGCCCGAGGCCGCGCCCCACGTACCGGAAGCGCCTCCCGCCACGCCGCAGCATGCGGCACCGCCGGCCGCGCCGCCGCCCCCCGAACCGCAACCCGAGCCGGCGCCGGAGGCGCCGCCCGAGGTCCCGAGTCCGCCGGCGCCTCCCGAGCCGCCGCCACCGGAGCCGCCGCCGGAACCGATTGCGAAGCCGCCTGATTCTGCGCCGCCGACGCGACGTTATCCGGCTCCCGACTCGCTGTGGATGGCCAAGCGCGATGAATCGGCGCTCTCCATCCATACGGGATCCGAAGTGCGCTACGCGGACCCGATCTTCGAGGAGCCGCGCAGTTCGGTGGCCTTTACCGGCCATGGGAACGCCGTTATCGGTACGATCGAGCTATTAGAACGCACGCTGCACAGCGCGAATTACGTAGTGAAGATCGTTAACGACACGGTCGATCCGCTGATGTGTGCGGCGATGGGCGTGCACGGCGATCGTCACACGGCGTTACGGCCCTCGAACTTTCGCGTCGAACCGAAGGCCGCATCGGCAATCCTGGTCGAGGTTCCGTTGCGAATCTGGTCGCCTTTCAGACGCATGTTCGTGAACATGCGAAGCCGCTCTATGAGCTACAGCCTCGAGACGAACGTTCCGCCGAGTCCGTATTTGCCGGCGGTCGCGGCATTCGCCGTGTTACTGCTGCTGCTGTTTGCGTCGATAGCGGCGTACGTGCAGATGCGCCCGCGCATTAACGCCTATGCCCTCCCGTCGGGCGCTCTTGCGGGTACGCAGATTCGCGCGTCTTACACGACTTCGGGTCTCGGAACCGCCTCGTACGACGTCACCGCCGGTTCCCAAAGCGTTGCCTCCGGTACCCTCGCATCGGGAAGCGGCTACTTCGCATTTCCCGCGTCGCAGAAGCCGGAGACCTACCAGGTGGCGCTGGCCGTGCATGGTCCGTTGGGTACGAAGTCCGAGATCCGCACCGTACGAACGGTCGAACCGCGCCGTACCTACACGACCAATGCCGTCGAACTCATTCGCGCGTTTGAGGTAGATAACGGCGTGGTGCAATCCGGGCATCCGATCGTCGTGCGCTATCTGAGCGCCGCGCAGGACGGTACCGTGCGGTTGCTCGACGCCGCCCAGATTCCGGTCGCCCAAACGCCGTACTCGCCGCGAGGAACCAGTGTCGTCGCCGCGCCGAAGGTGACGCACGACACGCCCTACCGGCTCGAGCTGGTCGTTCACAAAGGCGCGTCGACGCAGACGGCGAGCGTCGGCATCGTCGTTCGACCGGTCTCGGCAAAGATTCCAAAGCCGCCCGCACCGATCGCCCCGGGCGTGGTGACGGCGAATCAACTCTTGCGCATTTCGCCGGCGTACGTTCGCGGAAACTCGTCGGTGCAAGTCCAGCTGCTCCAACACCCGAGTCGCTTGCGGCTGATCCTGCAAGACATGCACGGCGTGCCGATTGCTTCAAAAAGCGTCGCTGCGACTCAAAACGTGGTCGGATTCGTCGTGCCTCCGGTCGGCGTTACGCAAACGTTCGTGATCGTCGCAAGCTTCCAGCGCGGCGCGGGCGACCAGGTCGTACTATCGCCCTTTACGGTGCATGTTCGCTGACCGGCGAACGACGATCGCCGCCGCTGCATCCGCGCTCGTCTTACTAGCTACCCTCGCGATCGTCGGCCTGCGTATCGTGCCGCAGCGCACCGTAATGGGCGACTACCGCGCGTTTTATTGCGCGGGACGCCTGGCGCTGCAACGCGTTAGCCCGTACGATGCGGC